>JALYMV010000264.1 GCA_030773575.1 Actinomycetota bacterium | reverse complement strand
CACCCGACGGCAGCGTGCTGGCGGCGGCGGGGCGCGGCGAGGCGGTCCTCGCCGTCGAGGTCCCCCGCGCTGCGGCCCCCGATCCCGAGGTGGACTATCTCCGCCTCGCCCGCGACGACCTCGCGGTCGACGTCGCCCGGCCGCGCGCGGCTGCCACATGACGGCGGCCGCCGAGCACGAGGACTTCCGGCGCCGCCAGCGCACGGTCGAGCTCACGGGCCTCGGTCCCCTCCCGTTGCGCATCGCCTACACCGACGTCGGCCGCGGTCAGCCGGTCGTGCTCCTGCACGGCATCCCGACCTGGTCGTTTCTGTACCACGAGGTCATCGGGCTGCTCGAGCCGCGCTGCCGGGTGCTCGCGCCCGATCTCCTGGGCCACGGCTGGTCGGACCGCCGCGACCGCTTCGACCGCTCGCTGCGCGCGCAGGCGGAGGCGATCCTCGCGTGGCTCGACGCGCTCGAGATCGACCGCGCCACGTTCGTCGGCCACGACACGGGCGGGGGCGTGGCGCTGATCCTCGCGATCGAGCACCCGGAGCGCGTCCGGCGACTGGTCCTCACCAACGTCGTCGCGTACGACTCCTGGCCCATCGGCGACATGATCGCGCTCTCGGATCCGAGCTGGAAGCACAAGCCGGTCGACGAGGTGCGGGACTTCGTGGCGGGCGGCCTGGCCGACGGCCTGCACCGCGAGGGGCGGCTGACCACCGCGAGGGGCGGCTGACCACCGCGTTCCGTCAGGGCATCGTCGCGCCGTACGCCGACGAGGAGGGCAAGCTCAGCCTCATCCGCAACGCGAGCGCGCTGAACACCAACCACACGATGGCGCTCGTGGACCGCCACTCGGAGATCCCCGCCCCGACGCTCGTGCTGTGGGGGGTCCACGACCCGTGGCAGCCGATCGCCGACGGCGAGCGGCTCGCCGAGGAGATCCCGGGCGCCCGCCTGCAGCGGGTCGAGGCGTCGCACTGGCTGCCCCATGACGCGCCCGAGGAGTTCGCCGCCGCGGTGGCCGGGTTCGTGGGCGGCTAGTACCGGCCCCCGCAATTACGCACGGTTCCGGCGGCCGCGTACTTACGTGGACCGGCACCAGCGCCGCTCAGGCGAAGCCGCGCGTCGTCCCCCCGTTGGGCTGCAGGATCTGCCCGACGAACGCCTCGGCGGCCGGGGAGGCCAGGAACGCGACGGTTGCGGCGATCTCCTCGGGCCGGCCGACCCGGCCCAGCGGGATGTCCTGCGCGTAGCGCCGGATGACCTCCTCGCGCGACACGCCGGCGTCGCGGGCGTCGACCTCGAGTTGCGGCGTGTCGGTGATGCCGGGCGCGATCGCGTTGACGATGACGCCGTCGGGCGCCAGTTCACGGCCGAGCGTCTTGGTCAGCGAGATCAGCCCCGCCTTGGACGCCGCGTACGCCGTGGCGTTGGGCCAGCCGATCGTCCCCCACTCCGACGCGATGATGACGATCCGCCCACCTCCTCCCGCCCGCATGCCCGGCAGCACGGCACGGACGAGGAAGAACGTGCCGGAGAGGTTCGTGTCGACCTGCCGCCAGAAGGACGCCTCGTCGTGATCGACGAACGGCGCCATCTCCATGCACGCGTGGTTGGCGACGAGCAGGCCAACCGGTCCGGCGGCGTCCTCGACCGCGCCGACCATCGCGGCCACCGCCTCGGGGTCCGACACGTCGCCCACCGCGGCCAGGCCGCCGGTCTCCGCCACGACCGCAGCCATGCGCTCGTCGGCGACCCGGTCGTTGACCGCTACGCGCGCTCCGTCGGCGGCGAGCCGGCGGGCGATCGCCCGCCCCATGCCCTGGGCGGCGCCGGTGACGAGCGCGACCTGTCCGTCGAGCGTCGGGGCCACTAGATCACCGCCCCGGCGTTGGGCGAGAGCACCTGACCGGCGAAGTTGGCCTGCTCGCTCAGGACGAACACGACCGTCGCGGCGACCTCCTCGGGGGCCACCAGGCGCCGGAGCGGCAGCGTCGCCAGGTAGTCGGGCGCCCGCCACGGCGAGTCCGCCTCGAGCAGCGGCGTGTCCGTCGGCCCGGGCGCGACGCTGTTGACCCGTATGCCGCGGGGCGCGAGCTCGGCGCCGAGCGACCGCGTGAACCCGATGATCGCGCCCTTGGCCGCCGCGTAGTGGGCATCCCGGCACCCGCCGGCGATGGCGAGCTCCGACGAGATGGTCACGATCGACCCCGCGCCGGCGGTCAGCATCGACGGGACGACGGCCCAGCAGGCGTTCGCCACCCCGCCGAGGTGGACGGCCAGCATCCGGCGCCACGCGTCCGTGCCGATGTCGACCACCGGGCTCATCGCGTAGACGCCGGCCGCGGTCACCAGCGCCTGCACCGGACCGAGCTCGCGCCCGGTCCGATCGGCCGCCGCCTGGACCGCCGCGCGGTCCGCCACGTCCGCCGTCAGCGGCAGGTCGGTGGGCGACTCGCGGAGGTCGAGGCCCGCGACGCGCCAGCCGCGGTCGCGCAGCGAGCCCGCGACCGCCGCCCCGATGCCGCTCGCCGCTCCGGTGACCAGCGCGACGCGCGGCGGCGGGGCCTCCGTCGTCATGGTCGCCGTCGGCCCGCGGGGCTCACGCGTCGCCCGGCGGCTCGTCCTCGCCGGCGGCGAGCTGCGCCTCGAGCCGCTCGTCGGCCCGCTGGACGCTGCCCCGCACCGTGGTGTAGACGGCGAGACCGAGCAGGCCGATGACGACGACCATCAGGACGACGCCGTACTCCTGATACCACGGCAGGTCGGTCGCCCGCGGCCACGCGATGTTGACGAACTCGAAGATCGCCCACAGCGACGCGAGCGCGGCGAGCGGGAGCGCCTTGGCGCCCAGGTTCCACCGCCCGGCGGTGAAGTGGCCGCCCAGACGGGCGAGCAGGACCGCGATGAGCGGGAAGGCGAACGCGATGTAGAACCCGCCGACGGTGAAGGAGATCAGGGTGAAGTAGATGTCCTCCGACTGGGTGCTGACGAGCACGACGGCCGCGATGAGCCCGGCCACGACGATCGCGTTGATCGGCAGCTTGTCCGAAGCCGACAGACGGCGCAGGAACCCCGAAGCCGGGAGGACCCCCTCGCGTGCGAAGGACCAGATCATCCGCGAGGCGGACGCCTGCAGGGCGAGCGCGCTCGCCATGAACCCGAGGATGAACAGGAAGAACAGCGGGCGGGTGATGCCCGAGCCGAGCTGCGCGGTGATCGTGTCGGCCACCGGGTCGGCCACGTCGCCGGCGATGACCGCCCCGAAGTCGGGGATCGCCAGGATCACGCCGAGCGCGGCGAACATCACGACGGTCGCCACGATGACCAGCGACGCCATGATCGCCTTGGGGACGGCGCGCCGCGCGTCGCGGACCTCCTCGGAGATGGCGCCGGCGGTCTCGAAGCCCACGAACGCCCACCCGACGAAGGCCACGGCGGCCAGCAGACCGCTCCAGAGGTAGCCGCCGGGGCCGCTGCCCGCCCCGGCGCTCTCGAACAGCGCCGAGAACGAGTTCTCGCGGTGGAAGAGCAGCAGGACGAGGCCGATGCCGATGCTGCCGATGACCTCGGCGGCGATGCTGAGGGAGACGAAGACCTTCATCGCGCCGCGGCCGATGGTGTTGATGATCGAGACCACGACGACGAAGCCGATCGCCACGAGCAGCTGGACGCCCGGCGTGAACGACTCGACGCCCAGGACGACGGGCACGAAGCCGGCGGCGCCGTAGCACACCGCGGAGACCGCGATGACGAGGGTCCAGATGTATGCCCAGCCGGCCCACCAGCCGTAGGACTCGCCGCGCAGGCGGCGCGCCCACTGGTAGACCGCGCCCTCGTACGGCCACTTCGACGCGAGCTCGGCGAACGTCGCCGCGACCAGGAGCTGGCCGGCCAGCACGATCCCGAACGCCCACCACATGGAGGGGCCGGCGGCCGCGAACGCGAAGCCGAAGATCGCGTAGAGGGCGACGATCGGCGAGATGAACGCGAAGGCCAGCGCGAACGCCGACCACAGGCTGAACTCCCGCTTCAGCGACTCTGCACCTGCCGCCGGCTGTGTCGCCGGTACCGTACCTGTGCTCACTGTCTCTCCTCTCTCTGGCCGGATCCTGAGGCCCGGCCCCCCGACCGCCGCTCGTGCGCGGCGGTCTTGTCCGAACCCTAGGCCGCCTGGCGGCGGCGTTCTGCGACTCCCATGTGCGCCTGCGCGTCCTCGAGCACGTCGGTCATGCGATCGACGATGTCGTCGAGCAGCGCGCGGTCGCTGATCAGCGGCGGCGCGATGTGCAGCACGACGTCTCCGCGGTCGTCCGGGCGCGCGAGGAGTCCCGACTCGAGCAGCCGCCGCGGCAGGTGGCCCTTGACCAGCCGCTCGCGCTCCTCGGCGTCGAACGTCGTCCCCTGCTCGTCCTTGACGAGCTCGACGCCCCAGAAGAAGCCGGCGCCGCGCACGTCGCCGACGATCGGCAGCCCGCGCAGCTCCTCCAGCCGCGCGTGGAGGTGGTCCTCGAGCGCGCGGACGTTCTCGAGGACGCCGTCGCGCTCGAAGATCTCGATGCTCTTGAGCGCCAGCGCGGCGGACACGGGGTGCCCGCCGAACGTGATGCCGTGGTTGAGCGGGCGCCGCGGCTCGTACAGCGGCGCCGCGACGCGGTCGGACACCAGGACCGCCCCGCCCGGCGCGTACGCGGAGGTGAGCCCCTTGGCGACCGTGACGAGGTCCGGGCGGATGTCATAGCGCTCCGACGCGAACCACTCGCCGATGCGGCCGAAGCCGGTGATGACCTCGTCGGCGACCAGCAGGATCCCGTGGCGCGAGCAGATCTCCCGCACACCGGCCCAGTAACCGGCGGGGGCGGTGAGGCAGCCGCCGGCGTTCTGGACCGGCTCGGCGATCATCATCGCGACGGTGTCGGGCCCCGCGTCCCGGATCGCCTGCTCGAGCTCGGCGAGCAGCCGCCGCGTGAGGGCAGGCTCGTCGCCCTCCTCCGGCTGCCGGTACGCCAGGGTGTTGGCGACCTGCAGCGTCTCGACCGGCGGTCGGCCGAACGGCTCCTTCATCCAGGCGACCTGGGTGAACGACAGCGCGCCGAGCGTCACGCCGTGATAGGCCCAGCGTCGCGCGATGGCCTTCGTCCGCTGCGGCTCCCCGTTGCCGACGTGGAACTGGCGCACGAGCTTCCACGCCGTCTCGACCGATTCCGAGCCGCCGCCGGTCAGGAAGACCTTGTCCAGCCCCTCGGGTGCGAGCGCGGCGAGCCGATCGGCCAGCTCGATGGCGGCAGGCGTCGCCGTCCCCCAGTTGGTGTTGAACGCCAGCCGGCGAAGCTGCGCGCCGGCGGCCTGGGCCATCTCCTCGCCGTACGAGTAGCCGATCTGCGCGCAGAACAGGCTCGAGAGCCCGTCGATGTAGCGCCGCCCGCGGGTGTCGTAGACGTACGGGCCCTCGCCGCGTTCGAGGACGAGCAGCTCGGCGCCACCGGGCCCGTAGGCCGCGTGGCGCGTGAAGTGCAGGAGCAGGTGGTCGTGCGCCGCCTGCTGGAGGCCGTCGTGGTCTAGCGCCACCGCGTCGTCACCACCTTCTTGCGCGTGTAGAACTCGACCGCGTCGTCGCCGTTGGCGTGCAGGTCGCCGTCGAAGGACTCCTTCCAGCCGGCGAACGGGAACCAGGCGACGGGCGCCGGCACCCCGATGTTGACGCCGACCATGCCGGCCTCGACCCCGAAGCGGTACTCGCGCGCGGCGAGGCCCGAGCCGGTGAAGATGGCGGTGGCGTTGCCGTAGCGGGAGGTGTTGACCTGCGCGATCGCGGCCTCGAGATCCGGCACGCGCACGAGCGAGAGCACGGGCCCGAACAGCTCCTCCTGCGCCATGAAATGCTCGGCCGGCACGTCGTCGACGATGGTGGCGCCGAGCTCCGCGCCGCCCTCGCCGCCGTCGATCCGCCCGTCGAGGACGATCTGCACGCCGCCGGCCTCCGCCTCCGCGAGCACTCTCTCAATCCGCTCGCGCGCGGCCACGGACACGAGCGGGCAGACGTCGGTCGCGGGGTCGGCGCCGTCGCCCGTCCTGAGCGCCCGGGCGGCGTCGACGATCTGGTCGCGGAGCCGGTCCTGCTCCTCCGTCGTCCCGACGAGCACGGCGACCGACCCGGCGAGGCAGCGCTGGCCGGCGGCCCCGAACGCCGAGGCGGTGACGCCCTTGACCAGCAGATCGGGGTCGGCGTCCGGCATGACGACCATCGAGTTCATCGCGCCGCCTAGGGCCTGGACCCGCTTGCCGCGCTCGGCGGCGCGGCGGTAGATGTAGTGCGCGGTCGACGCGGATCCGACGAACGAGATCGCGTTGATCTCCGGTTCGTCGAGCAGCGCGTTGACGGCGGCGTGGCCGCCGTGCACGAGGTTCAGGACGCCCGGCGGCAGCTCGTCGATCCCGTCGATGATCTCGAAGATCCGCTGCGACGTCAGCGGGTCCTGCTCGGAGGGCTTGAGGATGAAGGTGTTCCCGCAGGCGATCGCGTAGGGCAGGAACCACAGCGGGATCATCGCCGGGAAGTTGAACGGCGTGATGGCGGCGACGACTCCGACCGGCTGGCGCACGAGCTCGACGTCGACGTCGCTGGCGACGCCCTCCAGCGTGTCGCCCTTGAGCAGGCTCGGGATCGCGCACGCCGCCTCGACCGACTCGAGACCACGCTGGACCTCGCCGCGCGCGTCGTCGAGCGTCTTGCCCATGTCGCGCGTGACGAGGCGCGCGAGTTCCTCCTTGTGCGCGTACAGCCGCTCGCGCAGCGCGAAGACGGCGCGCGCCCGTACCAGCGGCGAGGTGGCGCGCCAGGCCGGGAAGGCCGCGCGGGCGGCGCGCGCCGCGGCGGCGACATCCTCGGCGGCCGACAGCGGCACGCGGGCGATGAGGTGACCGTTGGCGGGATTGCGGTCCTCCAGCGCGTCGGCCGTGGCGGAGGGGCGCCACCCGCCGTCGATGTAGTTCGCCAGCGTCGGTACCTGGACCTGTGTGGGCTCTGCGGTCAGTGCGCTCATGGGCAGCCTCGTCTCCTGCTCGTTCTCGTCTCTCCTAAGAGGGTCGCGGCTCGGCGCAGGCGGGACAACCCGACACCTGACACGAAGCCCGAGTGTTCGTATGACAGGTCGTCAGAGGAACGGGCGGAACCCCGGGGGTCTAGCCGCTAAGCTCGGGCGAAGTGTCGCAAGCGAGACCGGTCGCCGGGAGGATGACCGTCCGGGACGCCCTGGGGCTCCCGCCGCTGCGCCGGGGGCTTCCGGACGTCGTCGCGGGACGCGCCGGCCTCGACCGCCCGGTGCGGTGGGCGCACGCCGCCGAGGTCCCGCACATCGCGGTGCTGCTCAAGGGCGGCGAGCTGCTGCTCACCACCGGCATGGGCATCGGTCCCGCCGCCTCTGAGCAGCAGCGCCTCGTCGCCGACCTCGCCGCTCGCGGCGTCGCCGCGCTGGTCGTCGAGCTCGGCGAGACGATGCCCGAGCTGCCGGGGGCGATGGTCCGCGCCGCCGAGACGCAAGGGCTGCCCCTCGTCGCGCTGCGGCGCGAGATCCGCTTCGTCGAGGTCACCGAGGCCGTGCACACCGCGCTGCTCGACGCGGAGGTCGGAGCGCTGCGGCGCAGCGAGAAGGCCCAGCGAGCCTTCACCGACATCCTCCTCGCCGGCGGCGACGTCCCCGGTCTGCTCGGCGCGCTGGCGTCGGCGATCGGCAACCCGGTCGTGCTCGAGGACGCCGCCGGGCACCTGATCGGGCACGCCCGCCACCGCGCCGGGGACGAGGACGTCTTCAGCGCCTGGGAGCGCACCGGCGCCGGGCATCCGGAGGACTCGGTGGTCGTCGCGCTGCCGCCCGACGGCCGCGGCCGCCTCGTGGCGCTCGCCGTGGACG
>JALYMV010000263.1 GCA_030773575.1 Actinomycetota bacterium | reverse complement strand
CCGCCCTCCCCGCCCGCACGAGCGGGTCCCAGCCGCCGTCGCCCGAGCGCGCGAGCGCGCGGCCCTCCTCGACCAGCATCTCGGCCGGCAGCTTCTTACCGGGGGCGTCGGCGGTCTTCGGCGTCTGCCGGCGGACGGAGAGCACCAGCGGCTGGGAGCGCAGGACCTCCTGCGCCTCCCGGGCCAGCGCCGGGTCGACCTCCCCAGCGAAGCGCGGCTGGGTGCAGACCGCGCAGCGCCCGCACGGCGCAGCGCCCGGATCGTCGAGCTCGCGCTGGAGCGTCTCCATCAGGCACCGGCCGTCCTCGCCCAGCCGCAGCATCGCCGCCTGCTCGGCGCGCCGCAGGGCGGTGAGCTGGTCGTAGCGCTCGGCGTCGTAGTGCCAGGGCTCGCCGGTGAGCAGCCAGCCCGAGCCCTCGCGGCGGACGGCCCCCTCGACGTCGAGCACCTTGAGCATCGCCTCCAGTCGCCCACGGCCGAGGTTGACCTCCGCCTGCAGCGCCGGGACCGACACCGGCCCGCTCGCTTCGCGCAACACGTCGAGCACCGCCTCGACGAGCGGCTGCGGCGGGAAGGCGGTCTCGATGAAGAAGTCCTGGATCCGCTTGTCCTCCGCCCCGCGCAGCAGGACCACGTGCGCCTCCTCGACCCCGCGCCCCGCGCGGCCGACCTGCTGGTAGTAGGCGATCGCCGACGAAGGTGCCTGGTAGTGGACGACGAAGCCGAGGTCGGGCTTGTCGTAGCCCATCCCAAGCGCGCTCGTGGCGACCACCGCCTTGACCTCGTTGCCCAGCAGCCGCCGCTCGGCCTCCACCCGCTCGGCGTCGGCCACCTCGCCCGAGTAGGCGAGCGCGGCGATCCCCTTGTCGTCGAGCCATTGCGCGACGACGTCGGTGTCGCGCTTGGTCAGGCAGTAGACGATCCCCGAGCCGGGGAGCTGCGGCAGCCACGTCGCCAGCCACGCCAGCCGCGCGGCCGGAGAGCGGAGCGACACGACCTCCAGCCGCAGCGAGGCGCGCGCGAGCGGGCCGCGGTAGGTGGTGAGCTGCGCGGGGTCGGCCCCCACCGCGAGCTGCTCGGCCACGTCGGCGACCACCCTGTCGTTCGCGGTCGCCGTCGTGCACAGCACCGCCACGTCGTCGGCGAGCCCGGCGAGCACGTCGCGGATCCGCCGGTAGTCCGGGCGGAAGTCGTGGCCCCAGTCCGAGACGCAGTGGGCCTCGTCGACCACCAGCAGGCCGACGCGCTCGATGAACAGCGGGAGCATCGCCTCGCGGAAGCGCAGGTTGTTGAGCCGCTCCGGGCTGATGAGCAGCAGGTCGACGGAGTCCTCGGCCAGCCGCGCCGCCACCGCGTCCCACTCCTCCACGTTCGTCGAGTTGACGGTGACCGCGCGGATGCCGATCCGCTCCGCGGCGGCGATCTGGTTGCGCATGAGCGCCAGCAGCGGCGAGACGAGGACGGTCGGCCCCGCACCGCGTCGGCGCAGCAGCGCCGTGGCCAGGAAGTAGACGGCGCTCTTGCCCCAGCCCGTGCGCTGGACGCACAACACCCGCCGCCGGCGCTCGACGAGGTCGACGACCGCCTCGAGCTGGTGCTCGCGGAAAGCGGCTGCCGGACCCGCGAGCTTCCGGAGCAGCTCGAGCGCCTCGTCCTCGACGGCGGTTGAGACGGACATCGCTCCACCCTAGGCGCGCCGCGGACGGCTCTACGCCCTCGAAAGCCAGTCGATAGGCTGCACCGAATATGCACGGTAGACTATGCCCATGTCCACCGGCTCGTTGATCCGCCAGGCCCGCCTGGCCGACGGGCTCACCCAGGCGCAGCTCGCGCGCCGGCTCGGTGTCACCCAGCCCTCCGTCGCACGGATGGAGGCCGCCGGTGACGAGGTGAGCGTCGCGACGCTCCAGCGCGCGCTCGGCGCGCTCGGCCGCACGCTCGAGCTGCGGGCGACGAAGCGGGCGCCCAGCTACGACGAGACGCTGCTGCGGGAGAACCTGCGGCGCAGCCCGGCGGAGCGCATCCGCGTCTTCGAGGACTTCTACGAGGACGCTCGCGCGCTCGCCGCGGCGGGCAACCGTGCCCGAACGGCTGCCTGAGTTCCGGCCGTCGGCGCTGCTCGATCGGCTCGTGGCCGGGGAGGTGGACTTCGTGGTGATCGGCGGCTTCGCCGCGCTGGTCCAGGGCGCCTCGCAGCTGACCCGCGACCTCGACATCTGCTACTCCGTCGACCAGCCGAACCTCGATCGGCTCGGACGGACGCTGATCGAGCTCGAGGCGACGCTGAGCGGGGTCACCGAGGACATCCCCTTCGTCCCCGACGGCCGGACGCTGCGCCGCACGCAGATGCTGACCCTCGTGACGAAGGCCGGCCGCCTCGACCTCCTCGTCGACCCGGCCGGCTCCCCCGGCTACGCCGCGCTCTCCAAACGCGCGCTGCGCGTCGAGTGGGCCGGCACGACGATCAAGATCGCCTCCCTCGAGGACCTCATCGCCATGAAGCGCGCCGCCGGGCGCCCGAAGGACCTCCTGGCGGTCGACGAGCTCGAGGCGATCGCGCGGATCCTCCGCGAGGGTTGACGGTAGCGTGGAACCCATGGCCCGGACCGCGCTCGTCGTGATCGACATGATCAACGCCTATGACCATCCGGACGCTGAGAAGCTCACGGAGTCCGTCCGCGAGGCGCTGCCCGCCATGACCGCCCTGATCGACCGCGCCGCCGAGGAGGAGGTCCTGACCATCTACGTCAACGACAACTTCGGCGCGTGGAACTCCAACCGCGACGAGCTCGTCGAGACGGCCCTCCAGAGCCCCCACGCCGAGCTCATCGAGGCGATCCGCCCCAAGGAGGACACCGCCTTCGTCGTCAAGGCGCGCCACTCGATCTTCTACGAGACCCCGCTCGCCTACCTGCTCGCCCAGGAGGAGGTCGACCGCCTCGTGCTGATCGGCCAGGCGACGGAGCAGTGCGTCCTGTACTCGGCGCTCGACGCCCACATCCGCCACCTCGACGTCGTCGTCCCGCCCGACGCCTGCGCGCACATCCACCCCGACCTCGCCGAGGCCGCGCTGCGCATGATGGAGGTCAACATGGGCGCCGAGATCTGCCCGGCGGAGTCGGTCAGCTTCGACCGCCGGCTCGCCCGCCGCTGACCGCCGTCCAGCGATCGACCTCGTCGGGCGCCGCGTGGGCGTCGCAGAGGGTCTTGACCCACCTCCCCGGCGGCTCCGTCCGCAGCTCCGCCGCCGCGCCGCAGATCTCACAGGTCGCCGCCGCCGCGCGGGCCGCCTCCCCCACCGCCGCGTCGGCCTCGCCGCGCGCGCCCTCGGCGACCTCGACGTCGACGGAGAGCCCGCCGTCGCGCTCGCGCACCGATCGCACCCGGTAGCCGGGATCGAGCGCGCTCAGCCGCGCGTGCAGGGCATGCAGGATCGGCCACCCGCCCTCCCACACGTTCGACCACCGCCTGGGCGGCGAGCCGTGGTCCTCCCCGCCGAAGATCAGCGGGTTGTCCACCTCGTGTGTCAGGCGCTCTCCGCGCCGGCGGCCTCGTCGTCGGCCTCGTCGGGCGCAACGGTGACCAGCGTCGGCTTGAGGCCCCGCTCGATCGTCTCCTTGGTCACCACGCACTTCTTGACGTCTCGGCGGGAGGGAAGCTCGAACTGCACCTCGAGCAGGACCTCCTCGATGATCGAGCGCAGGCCGCGGGCGCCCGTCTCGCGCTCGAGCGCCCTGCGGGCGACCGCCTTGAGCGCATCGTCGGAGAAGACGAGGTCGATGCCGTCGAAGGAGAAGAAGCGGTGGAACTGCTTGACGATCGCGTTGCGCGGCTCGGTGAGGATCGTGATCAGGTCGTCCTCGGAGAGCTGGTGGACGGCGCTCGTGACCGGCAGGCGGCCGATGAACTCCGGGATCAGGCCGTACTGCATCAGGTCCTCGGGCAGGCAGTGCTCGAAGACCTCGCCCGTGTCCTTGTCGAACCTGGAGCTGATCGACGCGCCGAAGCCGACGCCCTTGTGGCCGATCCGCCGCTCGATGACCTTGTCGAGGTTCGCGAACGCGCCGCCGCAGATGAACAGCACGTTGGTCGTGTCGATCGTGAGGAACTCCTGGTGGGGGTGCTTGCGCCCGCCCTGCGGCGGCACGGACGCCGTGGTCCCCTCGAGGATCTTGAGCAGCGCCTGCTGGACGCCCTCGCCCGACACGTCGCGCGTGATCGACGGGTTGTCGGCCTTGCGCGCGATCTTGTCGACCTCGTCGATGTAGATGATCCCGGTCTCGGCCTTCTTGACGTCGAAGTCGGCGGCCTGGATGAGCTTGAGCAGGATGTTCTCGACGTCCTCGCCGCCGTAGCCGGCCTCCGTCAGCGCCGTGGCGTCGGCGATGGCGAACGGGACGTTGAGGATGCGCGCGAGGGTCTGTGCGAGCAGCGTCTTGCCGCAGCCCGTCGGCCCGAGCAGGAGGATGTTGGACTTCTCGAGCTCGATGTCCGCGTCGTCGGACTGCATCATCTGGACGCGCTTGTAGTGGTTGTAGACCGCGACGCTCAGCGTCCGCTTGGCGGCCTCCTGCCCCACCACGTACTCCTGCAGGACGGCGTGGATCTCCTTCGGCTTCGGGAGGTTCTCGATGTCGAAGGTCGGCGGAGCGGTGAGCTCCTCGTCGATGATCTCGTTGCAGAGATCGATGCACTCGTCGCAGATGTAGACGCCGGGCCCGGCGATCAGCTTCTTGACCTGCCGCTGGGACTTGCCGCAGAAGGAGCAGAGGAGCTGCTCGTTTGAGTCGGTCGGGCGTGCCACGTGTCCTTCCGGTTATCGCTCGCTGATCCCCGAGCTTCAGTGCTCGTGGATCACCCGGTCGATGATGCCGTACTCCTTCGCCTCTTCAGAGCTCATGAAGTAGTCGCGCTCGGTGTCCTTCTTGACGTCCTCCACCGGCTTACCCGTATGGCCCGCGATGATCTCGTCGAGCCTGCGGCGGAGGTCGATGACCTCGCGGGCGTGGATCTCGATGTCGGTCGCCTGCCCCTGGAAGCCGGAGGACACCTGGTGGATGAGGATCTTCGCGTTGGGCAGCGCCATGCGCTTGCCCTGGGCGCCACCGGCGAGCAGGAGCGCGCCCATGGACATCGCGATGCCGACGCAGATCGTCTGCACGTCGGGCTTGATGAAGTTCATCGTGTCGTAGATCGCCAGGCCCGCGTAGACGGAGCCGCCCGGCGAGTTGATGTAGATCGAGATGTCCTTGTCCGGGTCCTCGGACTCGAGGTGCAGCAGCTGGGCGACGATCAGGTTGGCGATCTGGTCGTCGACGGGCGTCCCGAGGAAGATGATCCGCTCGTTGAGCAGGCGGGAGTAGATGTCGAACGCACGCTCCCCACGGGAGGTCTGCTCGACGACCATCGGAACAAGTGGGCTCACGGTCCTCGCTTCGTTTCGCTTGCAGTGCCGGAATCCTTCGTGGAACCGGCGGTGTCCGGCCCGCGGCCGCGTCGTCGACGGAGCCTAGCAATGCGGGGGAGCCAGCCGACCCGGCTCGGCGCCCTAGGCGCCCGGGGTCCAGAGCGGCTCGCGGCCGCCCTCGGCCGCCCCGCCGGAGGCGGGGGTCCACAGCTTGCCGCGGGCCTCGGCCTGCTCGACCGGGATCGGCTTGGCGGAGTCGGCGATGAGCTCGACCGCCTTGCGGGTGGCGAGGTCGGTCCTGAGCTCGTCGAGGCGGCCGGCGTCGCGCAGCCGCTGCACGAGCTTCTTCGGCGAGGTGCCCTCGCGCTCGGCGGTCGGGGCGACCGCCTCGAGCAGCTCCTCCTCGGTCGGCTCGATCCCCTCCGCCTCGACGATCGCCGCGAGGACCGCGTCGCGGCGCAGCGAGGTCTCGGCGTCGGCCTTGGAGTCGTCGACGACCTGCTGCTCGGTCTTGCCGGTGATCTGGAGGTAGGTCTCCTTGGGGATCCCCTGGTGTGAGAGCGAGTGGGCCATCTGGTCCCACACCTCGCGCGCGCGGGCCTCCACGAGCGCGGGCGGGACCTCGACGGTGGCGGCGGCGACGACGGCGTCGAGGACGGTCTCGCGGAACTCGGCGTCGATCTTGCTCCGCTCGCCCTCGGCGGCGCGCTCGGCGAGGTCGGCGCGCAGCTCGTCGATCGTGTCGAAGCCCTGGTCGGCGGCGAAGTCGTCGTCGAGCGCGGGCAGGCGCTTCTCCTTGACCTCCTTGACCGTGACCGCGAACTCGGCGTCCTTGCCGGCCAGCTCCTCGGCGCCGTAGTCGTCGGGGAAGGTGATGCGCACCGTCCGCTCGTCGCCCGCGGCGGCGCCCTGCAGCTGGTCCTCGAAGCCGGGAACGAGGCGGCCCGAGCCGAGTTCGACCATCTGGTCGCGGCCCTCCCCGCCCTGGAACGGGACGCCGTCGATCGAGCCGAGGAAGTCCATGACCACGAAGTCGCCCTCGCCCGCCGCGCGCTCGACGGTTTCGAGCGTGGCGGTGCGCTCGCGCAGGCGGTCGAGCTCGGCGTCGACGGCCTCGTCGGAGACCTCGGGCTCGCGGCGGCCGACCTCGATGCCCTTGTACTCCCCGAGGGTGGCGGTCGGCCGCACGGCGATCTCGATCGAGAAGCGCAGCGGCTCGCCCTGGGGCGGGGGGTCGCCAAGGTCGACCTGCGGCTCGCCGACCGGGACGATCGAGGCCGCGTCGATCGCGGCGGTGTACCAGCGCGGCAGAGAGTCGCGGATGGCCTCGTCGAGCACGGCCTCGCGGCCGACGCGCTTGATGATCACCGGGGGCGGGACCTTGCCCGAGCGGAAGCCGGGGACGCGGATGCTCTGGCCGAGCGCGCGGGCGGCCTGGGCGAGGCGGCGCTCGATCTCCTCGGGGGAGACCTCGGCCTCCACGCGCACGCGGGACTCGGGCAGCTCCGTGACGGTGGTGGCGACGGGGGAGGAGGCCATGGGCAGCGCGCAACGATAGCGTCGGGCGGGTGACCGGCCCCGGCTCGCTCCCGCCTCTGCCGCCGGGCCGCCGCGCGGCCGCGCGGCTCGTCCTCGGCC
>JALYMV010000262.1 GCA_030773575.1 Actinomycetota bacterium | reverse complement strand
GCGCCCGACCGCGCGCTCGGCCGGGTGACCGGGGCGTGGGACGGGCGCGCGATGGCCGCGTGCCGCTCCTCGGCGCAGGACGGCACCCGCGCGCGCTGGCGCCAGTACCGCTCCGTGTGGGCGTGGGTGGAGGGCTCGCGCTGCCGCCGCGAGGGGATGCTGCGCCACTTCGGCGATCCCGCCCGGCCCGCGCCCGCGGGGCCGTGCTGCGACGTCTGCGATCCCGCCCTGCGCCCCGAGCTCCCGGCGGCGAAGCCGGGGCGCTCCGTCTCCCGCCCCGTCCAGCTCGCCCACCGCCCGCAGGGCGGCGCCGAGCTCGACGAGGCGATCCTCGACGTGGTGGCCTCCGCACGGCCGGAGGTCGGCCGGACGCGGGCGGTGGAGATCCTGCGCGGCGGCCGCTCGAAGGTCATCGCCCAGCACTCCTACGACGGCCTGCCGCACTACGGGACCTTCGGCCACCTCGCCGCGCCCGCGGTGCTCGAGCGCGTCGACGCGCTGCTGCAGGCCGGGACGCTGCGCTCGACGGGCGGCCGCTTCCCGAAGCTCGAAGTGGCGTGAGACCCCTGCGGGTGGGGGTGCTCGCCTCGGGTGCCGGGACCAATCTCCAGGCCATCCTCGACCGGGTGCACAGGCACGCTGCCGAGGTGGTGGCCGTGGGGGCCAACCGCGCCGACGCCCGGGCGCTCGAGCGCGCGGCGGCGGCCGGGGTCCCGACCGCGGTCTTCGCGCTCGACGACCACGGCGGCGACCGTGAGGCGCGCGATGCGGCGATGGCGGAGTGGCTGGCCGACCGGGGCGCCGAGCTCGTGGTCCTGGCGGGCTACATGCAGCTCGTCACGCCCGGCTTCCTCGCCGCCTTCCCCGACCGGGTCATCAACGTCCACCCGGCGCTGCTGCCGGCCTTCGCGGGCGTCCGGGCGATCGAGCAGGCGCTCGACTACGGGGTGAAGGTGTTCGGCGTCACGGTCCACTTCGTCGACGAGGGCGTGGACTCGGGGCGGATCATCTCCCAGCGGGCGGTCGAGCTCCCGGCGGCCACCGAGCCGAGCGAGGTCCACGCCTCCCTGCGCCCCCTCGAGCACGAGCTGCTGTGCGAGGCGATCGCCCTGATCGCGCGCGGCGCCGTGCGGCCGGACCCCGGCCACCCCCGCCGCGTCATCGTCGCGGAGTAGGCGTATATCGTGCCGCCGCGATGACCCAGCCAGGGGAGGTGCGCATCACGCGGGCGCTGCTGTCGGTGTCCGACAAGCGCGGGATCGTCGACTTCGCCCGCGGCCTCGCGGAGCTGGGGATCGAGATCGTCTCCACCGGCGGGACCGCCGCGGAGCTGTCGGGTGCCGGGCTCGAGGTCCGCTCGATCGAGAACTTCACCGGCTTCCCGGAGATCATGGACGGCCGCGTCAAGACGCTTCATCCGAAGCTCTACGCCGGCCTGCTCGCGCGGCGCGACGAGCCGTCGCACATGGTCGCCGCCGAGGAGCAGGAGATCGAGTTCGTCGACCTCGTCTGCGTGAACCTCTATCCCTTCGAACGCACCGCCGCTCGGCGCGGGGCAGCCGACCACGAGATCGTCGAGAACATCGACATCGGCGGCCCGACGATGATCCGCGCCGCCGCCAAGAACGCCTCGTTCTCCGCCGTGGTGGTGGAGCCCGAGAGCTACGACGCGATCGTCCAGGAGCTGCGCGACACGGGCGGCCTGCTCTCGCTCGCCACCCGCGAGAACCTCGCGGGCGAGGCGTTCGCCTACACCGCCCGCTACGACACCGCGATCGCGCGCTGGTACGCCGAGAAGCAGGACGACTTCCCACCGCTGCTGATGAACGCCTACGAGAAGGTCGTCGACCTCTCCTACGGCGAGAACCCGCACCAGCGCGCCGCCTACTACGCACAGGTCGGATCGCGCATGCACGTGCTCTCCCAGGTCCGCCAGGTCCACGGCAAGGAGCTGTCGTTCAACAACGTGCTCGACCTCAACGCCGCGCGCATGCTCGTCCAGGAGTTCGAGCTGCCGGCCTGCGCGATCGTCAAGCACAACAACCCGTGCGGCTGCGCGGTCTCCGCCACGGCGCTCGAGGCCTACGCGCGCGCCTTCGCGTGCGATCCGCTCAGCGCCTTCGGCGGCGTCATCTGCCTCAACCGGCCCGTCGACGCCGAGCTCGCCGAGGCGCTCTCCAAGCAGTTCGTCGAGGTCGTCTTCGCGCCGCTGTTCAAGGAGGACGCGCTCGAGATCCTCCAGCGCAAGCAGAACATCCGCATCCTCGAGGACAACGAGCGCCGGCGGGTCAACCACACCGAGCGCGACATCAAGCGCGTCATGGGCGGCGTCCTCATCCAGGACCGCGACATGGACTACGAGGACCGCACGGAGATGGAGGTCGTGACGGAGCGCAAGCCCTCCGAGAGGGAGTGGGGCGAGATGCTCTTCGCCTGGAAGGTCTGCAAGCACGTGCGCTCAAACGCGATCGTGCTCGCGCGCGAGCTCGCCTCGGTCGGCATCGGCGCCGGCCAGATGAGCCGCGTGGACTCCGTCCGCCTGGCCGTCGAGAAGGCCGGCGGGGCGGGCGCCGACCTCGTCGGCGCCGCGCTCGCCTCAGACGCGTTCTTCCCGTTCGCCGACGGGCCGCAGATCGCGGTCGACGCCGGCATCACCGCGATCATCCAGCCGGGCGGCTCGGTCCGCGACCACGAGGTCGTCGAGGCCGCCGACGCCGCGGGGATCTCGATGGTCTTCACGCATCGCCGGCACTTCAAGCACTAGGCGCCGCCGCGGGCGGCCGGCGCCTACGCGCCGCGGCCCGTCTTCTCCTGCAGCTCGTCGATGCGCTTGGAGGCCTCAGCCTTGGAGATGCTCTCGTCGAACGGCTCGCCGGCCTCGTCGGAGAGGGTCTTGAGGTAGGACTGCTGGGCGCCGGTCATCGGCTCGTCGCCCGTGACCCACTCGTCCGGGTCCTTCTCGGTGTTCGAGCCGGGCTGCTGGTCTGCGTTCTGGTTCGCCATGGCCGCGTTCTACCCGGTGGCCGAGGGGAACACACGTTCGTCTGCGTGCTCGGTCAGGAACTCGAGCACGACGGCGTTGAACTCCTGCGCGCGCTCCATGTTCGCCCCGTGCGGGGCCCGCGGGATGACGGTCAGCTTCGCGTCGGGGATGAGCTCGGCGAGCTCCTGCTGCTTCCACGCGTTGATGAGCACGTCGTACTCGCCCGAGATCACGTGCGCGGGCATCGAGAGCTGGTGGAGCCGGTCCCGGGTCTCGTGGCGGCCGGAGGCCTCGGCCTGCCGGACGAACGCCTCGGGATCCTGTGGATGCGGGTTGTCGTGCATCAGCTTGCGGGCGTAGGCGACCGCATCCGGGCTCTCGTAGAACTGCTCGGAGAGATTGAGCAGCAGCAGCGAGTCGAGGAAGTCCTCGCGCGGGCGCGTGCGCACCTCGCTCGCCCACAGCCGGGCGCGCTCGATGCCGTAGCGCCCGGAGCCGCCCCAGGTCACCGCGAGCTGCAGCGAGCGCACGCGCTCGGGCGCGCTGAGCGCGAGCTCCTGCGCGATGGCGCCGCCCATCGAGACGCCGAGGACGTGGAAGGTGTCGAGCCCGAGCTCGTCGGCGAGGGCGAGGGCGTCGGCCGCCATGTCGGCGATCTCGTAGGGCCCGTCTGCGGCCGCCGACTGGCCGACGTCGCGGTTGTCGTACACGATGGTCCGGTAGCGCTCGGAGAACGCGGGCACCTGGAGCATCCAGCCGACGTGGTCGGTGGCCAGGCCCATGATGAGCAGGAGAGGGTCGCCTGCGCCGTGCTCCTCGTAGAACAGGCGCAGGCCGTTGGCTTCGGCGAACGGCATCGCGGGACTGTAGCCTGCGGCCGGATGGCCTCGCCCCGTGACCTCGCCCGCGCCCACGCCATCGGCCGGGTGGCCCTCGGGGCCGCCCTCACCGTCGCCCCGCGGCGGGTCGCGTCGGCCTGGCTCGGCCCCCGCCACGCCCGGCGGGCGCAGACCGCCGTGGTCGCCTCGGCGATGGGCGCGCGCGACCTCGGCCTCGGGCTCGGCATCGCCCGCGCGCTCGGCGAGGGGCACGGGGCCAGGCCGTGGCTGTCGGCCGCCGTGCTCGCGGACGCGGTCGACCTCGTGGCCACCCTTCGCGCCCGCGACGAGCTCCCGGCCCTCGGCGTGGCCTCCGTCGCCGCGATGGCCGGCGGGTCGGTGGCCGTCGGGCTGTGGCTGCGCCGCGCCGTCGACTAGGAGCCGCGGGGGTACAGCGTCCGCGTCCAGATCGTCACGAGCGTGGAGGTGACGACGTCGCGCGGCGTCCGCGGCTCGCGTCCGAGCGAGTCGTTGAGGTAGCGCTCGTTCATCAGGATGAGCGCCTTGGCGGTCTCGTAGGCGTCGATCGGGGCGATCCGGCCCGCCGCTATCTCGTCGGCGATGTGGCGCGCGGTGTGGTCGACGAACGTCTGCACCATCTGGGAATAGGCGCGCTCGACGTCCGGGGCGTCGGGCGCCGCATCGGATAGCGCGCGCAGCACCGGCCCATGCAGGTGAAAGAGGTCGACGACCTCCTCGAGCGCCTCGCGCGCCATCTGCTCGCCGTCGTCGGAGGACTCATACCAGCGCTCCGACGGCGTGAACAGCTCGGCGGTGATGTGCTCGACCACCTGCAGCACGAGGTGATGGCGATCCCGGAAGTAGACGTAGAACGAGGGCCGCGAGAGCTCCGTGCGGCGCATCACCTCGTCGACCGTCATCTCGCGGAACGGCCGCTCGCGCAGGAACTGCTCGGCAGCGGCGATGATCTCCCCGACCGCCTCGTCGGGCGACCGCCGCCGGCGGCGCGGCTTGGTGACGGTCGCGGTCATCGGCGTCAATACTACCGGAGGGCGCCGCGGCGAATCATTGGACGATGCCGCCGGTGAGACTCGAACTCACGCGCGTCGGATTAAAAGTCCGCTGCTCTGCCAACTGAGCTACGGCGGCGCGAGGACGACTGTAGAGCCGTTCGGCCCAGGCGGTCAGCCGAGCCACTTCGGCCGCTCGATTCCCGCGTACGTCTGAATGGCTCCGAATAGCTTTGCACGACGAAGGTCAAGAAGACGGCGACCCGGGAGGTTCCGTACACCAGCGTTCTGCGCTTGCGCAGTGACGCGGTGGAGATCTGGTTGACGATGGACTTGCGAAGCGCCGTTTCCGAAGCCGCAGCCGGTCGACCCGCTCGATTTCCTCTAGAGCCACGCCGTTGATGGAGAGCCCTTCGGCCGCGCGGAGGCGACGTGCTTCGGCGCACGCTCGCTCTTCACGAACGTAGGTTCGCATCCGGGGCGGACGGGTCCGACCTACACTCGGAGGCCCCGCCCCCATGGTGTAACGGTTAGCACGCAGCCCTTTCAAGGCTGAAGCGCGAGTTCAACTCTCGCTGGGGGTACTCCCCGCCATGGGCGCGGCCGGGCTCGAACCGGCGACCCCCACGTTGTAAGCGTGGTGCTCTGACCAACTGAGCTACGCGCCCCGCCCTAGCAGCGTAGGCGGTCGGTGGTGCAAGATCTCCGGGTATGAACGCTCGCGTCGTCAAGGCCTTCTCGGACCGCCCCGTCCGGACCATGCTCATCGTGCTCGCCGCGGTGGTCGTCGTCGCCGCCGCCATCTACACCGTGGCTGAGAGCGTCTCCTACGTCGACGGCCTGTGGTGGGCGATCGTGACGGCGACCACGGTCGGCTACGGCGACATCGCGCCGGAGACCCCCGGGATGCGCCTGGTGGCGGTCACCGTGATGTTCACGGGCATCGTGACCGCCTCGATCGTCACCGCGAGCATCGCCGCCACGATCGTCTCGACGAAGCTCCGCCGGGTGAACGAGACGCAGGAGATCGACGACGACTTCGATTACGTGATCGAGCGCGTGCGGGACCTCAAGCAGCGCTACCTCGACGACGAGCGCGGCGACGACACCGTCGTGCGCGCCGCCCACGCGCTGATCGGCGCCCACCGCGACGGCTCGCGCGGGGACCTCGACGCACACGTCGCCCGCCTCGACGCGGCGATCCGCCGCCAGGAGCGCACGGATGCCTGAAGCCCGCCGTGCTCAATACCCGTGCGTGAGCCCGCCGTCGACCGTCAGCGCCTCGCCGGTGACATAGCTCGCCGGTCCGGAGCAGAGGAAGGCGACGGCGGCGGCGAGCTCGGCCGGCTCGCCCATCCGGCGGGCCGGGATCGTCCCTCGCACGCGTGCCTCGGCCTCCTCGCGCGTCCCGTCGCCGATCACCCGGTCCGTGGCGATGTAGCCGGGCAGGACCGCGTTGAGTGTCACCCCATCGGCGGCCGCCTCGCGGGCGAGCACCTTCAGGGCAGCCAGGACGCCGGGGCGGTGGGCGTTGGAGAGCTGCAGCGCCGCGGCCGGCTCGCGGGCAACGTAGGAGGCCACGACCACCACGCGGCCCCAGCCGCGCGCCCGCATGCCGGGCAGGGCGCGCTCGAGGACCGCCATGGGCGACAGGACCAGCGAGCGGTGCGCCGCCTCCCATTGCTCGCGCGGGATGGCGAGCGGGTCGGCGTTGCGCGGCGGCCCGCCCGTGTTGGCGACGTAGACGTCGATCGGCCCCAGCGCCGACTCCACCTCGTCGAGCAGCCGCGGGACGGCGTCGAGGTCCTCGGAGTCGAAGACGAAGCCCCGGCCGCCCACCTCCACTGCGGCGGCGTCGATGCGCTCGCGCGAGCGAGACGCCAGCGCCACCCGCGCCCCCTCGGCGGCGAGGACGCGCGCCACGGCGAGCCCGATCCCCTTCGACGCGCCCGTGACGAGCGCGACCCGGCCTTCGATCCCGAGGTCCACCGCGAGACGTCGCCCCGGCCCTCAGCCGAAGAAGACCTCGGCGGTCTCGAACAGGCTCGGGTCGAGCAGCTTGGGCTCGGCCAGCGCCTGGTCGAGCGGCACGAGCTCGATCGACGTCCCCCGCAGGGCGGTCATCATCCCGAAGCGCCCGTCGCTCACCGCGTCGACCGCGGCCACGCCGAAGCGGGTGCCGAGCACGCGGTCGTAGGCCAGCGGCGTCCCGCCCCTCTGGACGTGGCCGAGAATCGTCATCCGCGACTCGAACCCCGTGCGCCGCTCGATCTCGCGCTCGAGCTCGACGGCGATCCCGCCCAGCCGGACGTGGCCGAACGCGTCGGTCTGCGCGGCGTCGCTTGCCACCTCGCCGTCCTTGGGCTGCGCTCCCTCGGCGACCACCACGATGGAGAAGGTGCGCCCGCCGGCGTGGCGGCGGCGGATGCGCTCGCAGACGTCGTCGACGTCGAACGGCCGCTCGGGCACCAGCACGACGTCGGCCCCGCCGGCGATGCCCGAGTAGGCGGCGATCCACCCCGCGTGGCGGCCCATCACCTCCACGACGATCACCCGGTTGTGGGACTCCGCCGTCGTGTGCAGGCGGTCGATCGCGTCCGTGGCGATCTGCACCGCCGTCTGGAAGCCGAAGGTGAAGTCGGTGCCGGCCAGGTCGTTGTCGATCGTCTTCGGGACCCCGACCACCGGCACGCCCTCGTCGGCGAGCCGCTTGGCGACCCCAAGCGTGTCCTCGCCGCCGATGGGGATCAGCGCGTCGACCCCGCGCGCCTCGAGCGTCCTGCGCACGCGCTCGCCGCCGTCCTCGCCGTCCTTGTAAGGGTTCGTCCGCGACGTGCCGAGGATGGTGCCGCCGCGGTGCAGGATCCCGGACGTCGACTGGTGGGTGAGCTCGATCGCCTCGTCGGCGAGCACGCCGCCCCACCCATGGCGGAACCCGACCAGCTCGTGCCCGTGGACGTTGATGCCCTTGCGTACGACAGCGCGGATGACGGCGTTGAGGCCGGGGCAGTCGCCGCCCCCGGTGAGCAGGCCGATGCGCATCGTGCGCGAGGCTACATCGTCGCGCGGCATGAACCGAGGG
>JALYMV010000261.1 GCA_030773575.1 Actinomycetota bacterium | reverse complement strand
GGGCACGGGGCCCAGGCCGTCCATCGGGCGGCCGAGGCCGTCGATCGCGCGGCCGAGCAGCGCGTCTGAGACGCCGACGCGGAAGGGATGGCCCGTGGCGGTGACGGTGGCGCCGGGCCCGAGCCCGACCGGCTCGCCCAGGGGCATGAGCAGCGTGCGCCCGGCGCGGAAGCCGACGACCTCGGAGGGCACCTGCTCCCGGCCGCGGCCCGTGTCGATGTGGCAGACCTCGCCGACCTCAGCCTCGACGCCGGTGGCCTCGATGATCAGGCCGATGAGGTCGCAGACGCGGCCGTGGCGGCGGTGCAGGTCGGCGTCGGAGACCGCGTCGGCCGCCGCCGCGAGGCCGCCGGCGGCGCCCTCGGGCATCGCGGAGGCGAAGGTCTCGAACAGGCTCATCCGGCCAGGCTGTCCTCGACGACCTCGCGGGCGCGCTCGAGCTTGGTCTGGACGCGGGCGTCGACCTGGCCGTCGGCGTAGCGGACGACGGCGCCGCCCCGGGCCACGCGGCGCTCGGCCTGCATCTCGCAGTGCTCGATCCCGCCGAGCGAGATGCGCAGCTCCTCGCTCGCGGCACGCACGAGCTCGAGGTCGTCGGGGGAGACGAGCAGCGTGACCCTCTCGCGCTCGACGATGCCGCGCAGCGCGCCGCGGATCGCTTCAAGCACGAGCGACGGGTCGGCGGCGACCTTGGCGCCGACGATCTTCTGGGCGACGGCGAACGCCAGGTCGACGGCCTCGCCCTCGAGGCGCTCGGCGGTCGCCTCGGCGCGCTCGCGCGCGGCGACGGTGGCCTGCTCGAAGGCGGTGAGCGCCGGGGCGACGGACTCGAGCGCCTCGGCGCGCCCGGCGGCCAGGCCCTCGGCGTGGGCCGCCTCGCGGATCGCCTCCGCCTCCGCGTGGGCGGCGGCGACGAGGTCGGCGACGTCGACGGGGGGCGGGGGAGGAGCCGGCGGCTCCAGGGGTGCGAAGTCGAACTCGGCCATCGCCTACATCAGCTCGTCGTCGCCGCCGCCCGCACCGCGGGAGATGATGACGGCGCCGCTCTCCTCGAGCCGGCGCACGACACCGACGATGCGGCCCTGGGCCTCCTCGACGACGCGGCGCCGCTGGGGCGGCTGGAACTCGATCTCCTCGCGCAGCAGGTCGCCGCCGCGCTCGGACATGTTCTTGTAGATCCGGCCGCGGACGTCGTCGCCCACGCCGCGCAGGGCGATCGCCAGGTCCTTCTGGTCGACCTCCTTGAGCACGAGCTGGATCGACCGGTCGTCGAGCTTGACGACGTCCTCGAACGTGAAGAGCAGCATCCGGATCTCCTCGGCCAGCTCGGCGTTGGCCTCGGCGAGCTGGTCGAGCACGTTGCGCTCCGTCGGGCGGTCGGAGTGGTTGAGGATGTCGGCCAGCGACTTGACGCCGCCCGCCGCCGAGTAGTCCTGGGAGAGGACGTTGGCGAGCTTCTGGCGCATGACGGACTCGACCCGCTGGATGACCTCGGGGCGCGTCTCGTTCATCGTCGCGATCCGCGCGGCGACCTCGGCCTGCTCCTCCGGCGGCAGCTGGCAGAGCACCTCGGCGGCGAGGTTCGTGTGCAGGTTGGCGATGACGAGCGCGATCGTCTGCGGCGCCTCGTTGCGCAGGAAGACGTAGATCTGCTCGGCCGGCGTGCGGCGCAGGAACTCGAACGGCCTGCGCTCGATGGTCGCGGTCAGCCGGTTGACGATCTCCTCCGCACGCTCCGGCCCGAGCGAGCGCTCGAGCACCTCGCGGGCGTAGTCGACGCCGCCCGAGGCGAGGTAGTCCTCGGCGAGGACCGTCTCGACCGCCTCGTGGACCACGGCGCGCGTCACGGTGCGCGGCACGCGGCTGGCCTTGGCGATCTCGAGCGAGAGCTGCTCGATCTCGCCGTCGCTGAGGTGCTTGAAGACGTCGCCGGCCTTCTCCTTGCCGAGCGCGACGAGCAGCACGGCGGCCTTCTGGGCGCCCCGGAGGCGGCGGGCCGCCTGCTCGTCGACGAGGGGCTCGGGCGCGAGTTCGATGTCGGTGGAGCCGCTCATGACCTAGTCCTGGTCCATCCAGCTGCGGACCTGGGCGGCGACCCGCTCGGGCTCGCGGTCCATGAGCTGCTCGAGGCGCTGCAGGTTGGCGTCGACGGCCCGCTCCGGGAGCGGCTCGACGACCCGGGTCGGCCGCTCGGCGACCGCCTCGAGCGCCGCCAGGGAGACCGGCTGGTCGATCTGGCGCAGCCACTCGGGCTGGGGGAGCGCCTCGCGCTCGCGGCGGCGCAGGTGGCGCATCATGAACAGGCAGAACAGGAGGGCGCCGAGGCCGAGCGCGGCCCACTTGACCTGGCCGAGGAGGCCGGCGGGCACCGGGCCGGCGCCCTTGGGCGCGGGCGGCTTGGCGAAGGCGAGCTGCGTGGCGGTGATGGTGTCGCCGCGCGCCGTATCGAGGCCGGCCGCGGTGGCCACCGTCGCCTCGATGTCGTCGACGATCTGCTGGGCGGGGGCGCCCGTCGCGCCGGCGGTCACCGACTTGTCGAGCACGAGGGCGACGTTGAGGCGGTTGACCGCGCCCTGGGCGACCTCGGTCTTGGAGACGGTCTTGTCGAGGGCGTTGTTGGTCTTCTCCGTCTCGCGCTGGTAGTTGGAGTTGCCCGTGGCGCCGGCGCCCGCCGAGTAGCTCGGGATGTTGCCGGCGGTGCCCGCCGCGCCGCCGGACCGGGCGC
>JALYMV010000260.1 GCA_030773575.1 Actinomycetota bacterium | reverse complement strand
ACGCTCGGCCGCGGCCGCGGCGCCGTCCGCGGCTACGCCGCCAGCACCGCCGGCGCGGCGCCGGAACACGGTCGCCTCGACGACGCCGCGTAAGGCTCAAGTCCCGCCGCACCCCCGCCGATGTAGGCCGTGTCCCCACGGATGGGGGCGCAGTGAGAAGGCAGTCCACGGATGGAACGCCGCTTTGCAACCGCAAGGAGAACCGTCCGTGCTCTACGACACCACCCAGATCGCACTCGAGCGCACCATCCAGGGGGCGTCCATGCGCAACGAGGCGCTCGCGGCCAACCTGGCCAACGCGAACACCCCGGGCTACCAGCGGGTGGACGTCGACTTCCACTCCACCCTCGCCCAGGCGATGGGCGCGCGCAAGCCCCACAGCGCGCTGGAGACGGCAGCCTTCGCCCCGGCGGTCGACGCCGCGGGCCCCATGCGCGCCGACGGCTCGACCGTCGACGTCGACGCCGAGTCGGCCAAGCTGGCCGCCAACGGCCTCGAGCACCAGACGGCGATCACGATCGCCGGCGCGCGCCTCGACATCGTCCGCTCCGCTATGGGCGTCGCCTGATGGGCCTCTTCGACTCCCTCGAGATCTCGGCCACCGGCCTCACCGCCGAGCGGCTGCGCATGGACGTCACGGCGGAGAACCTCGCCAACGCCCAGACGACGCGTGGCGCGGGCGGCGGCCCCTACCGCCGCAAGGAGGTCGTCCTCCAGCAGGCCGCGGGCGGCGCGGACTTCGGCGCCCAGCTGCGCAGCGCGATGGTCGGCGGCGGCGGCCGCGCCGGCTCGGCCCCGGGCGGGGTCGAGGTGGCGGCCATCTCCGAGGATCCCAACCCGCCGAAGATGGTCTACGACCCCGGCCACCCCGACGCCAACGCCCAGGGCTACGTCGCCATGCCGAACGTCGACTCCGTCACCGAGATGGTCGACCTCATCTCCTCCTCGCGGGCCTACGAGGCCAACGTCACCGCGATGCAGGCGTCCAAGCAGATGTTCTCCAAGACCCTCGACCTCCTCCGCTGATGCCGATCGATCCCTCCTTTGCCGTCTCCGGCGCCGAGTGGCAGATCCCGGGGCTCACCGACGCCTCGGGCTCTGTCCGCAACCAGCCTCAGGGCGGCCGCGGCGCCGGCTTCGGGGACATGCTCGCCGACTCCATCGGCGCGCTCAACCAGGCCCAGACCGACGCGGCGGGCGCCTCCCAGGCGTTCGCGGCGGGGACGGTCACCGATCCCACGCAGGTGGTCATGGCGGTCGAGCGCGCACGGCTCTCGATGCAGATGGCCTCGCAGATCCGCACGAAGGCCACCGAGGCCTACCAGGACATCTTCCACACCCAGGTGTAACTGACCCATGCCCGCTCTCGCCCAGAACCTCGCCAAGCTGCCGACCCGCGGCAAGATCGTCCTGGGGGCCACCGCCCTCGGCATCCTGCTGGTCGTCTTCTTCATGCTGCGCCTCGCCACCGCGCCGTCCTACACGACGCTGATGTCGGGGCTCGACCCGGCACAGACGGGCAAGATCACCACCGCGCTCGACGAGCAGGGCATCGCCTACGAGCTGCAGTCCAACGGCACCGCGCTCGCCGTGCAGAAGTCCGACACCGGCAAGGCGCGCATCGCGCTGGCCGGCCAGGGCATCGCGGGCGGCTCGGCCGCGGGCGGCGCCCCCGGCTTCGAGCTCTTCGACAAGCAGAAGCTCGGCGCCTCGGACTTCCAGAACAAGGTCACCTACCAGCGCGCGCTGGAGGGCGAGATCGGCAAGACGATCGGCGGCGTGCAGGGCGTCTCCGGCGCCCAGGTCCAGCTCGTCCTCCCCGAGGACGACCTCTTCGCCGACGAGGCGAGCCCCGCCACGGCGGCCGTCATGCTCGGCAACCCGGGCGACGCGCTGGAGCCGGGCGCGGTCAAGGGCATCGCGCAGCTGACCTCGAACTCGGTCAAGGGCCTCAAGCCCGCCAACGTCACGATCACGGACGCCACCGGCCAGGTCCTGTGGCCCACGGGCGACGGCACGGCCGGCGGCTCGGGCGGCGCCACCAAGCAGTCCGCCGAGGAGCGCTACGCCCGCAACGTCGAGGCGAGCATCAACGCCATGCTCGCCCGCACGCTCGGGCCCGACAAGGCGATGGTCCGGGTGCAGGCCGACCTCAACATGGACAAGACGACGCGCGACGAGCTCCGCTACGCCAAGCGCGGCATCCCGATGACCACGGAGACCGAGACGGAGCGGCTGCGCGGCCAGGGCGCCCGGTCCGGCGGCGCGGCGGGCACCGCCGGCAACATCCCGAGCTACTCGGCGGGCGCCGGCGCCACGGGCAACTCCAACTACCAGCGCGAGACGGAGAAGACCAACAACGCCCTCGACAAGAC
>JALYMV010000259.1 GCA_030773575.1 Actinomycetota bacterium | reverse complement strand
GGGGCTGCGCCCGCGCGGTGGTACGGCTCCGCCTGCGCGGCGACCGGGTGGCCTCCGCGCGCGTCTACGCCCAGGCCGCGCAGGTCGAGCTCGCGGGCGGCGACACCGTCTTCCTCGCGCTGACGCCCGAGGGCTGGCGGATCGACGCCGCGGGCTGCCGCGGGCGCGGCGACGAGCCGCTCGAGTGCGAGGTCGAGGCCTGATGCGCGCGATGTTCGTGCTCTACCTGCTGGTCATCGTGGCGGGGATCGCCGCCGCCCTCGCGGCCGGGCTGCTCGCCCAATGAGGCGCTTCCTCCGCGAGAACGGGCTCTCGCTCGCCTTCGGCGGGCTGTTCCTCGGCTCGATCGCCGGCCAGGCGGTGGCCGGGATGGCCGACTTCAACGAGCGCCAGGTAGCCCACCGCGACGAGCCGCTCGGCCTCGCCACCTACCTGAGCTCCTCGGAGTTCTGGGTCGACGTGATGGAGAACTGGCAGTCGGAGTACCTCCAGTTCACGCTCTACATCCTCGGCACGATCTGGCTGCTGCAGCGCGGCTCCTCGGAGTCCAAGGAGCCCGACATGGCCGGCCGGGAGTCCGAGGAGCGCCAGCGCATCGGCCGGCACGCCCGCCCCGACTCGCCGCGCTGGGCGGCCGCCGGCGGCTGGCGCACGACGCTCTACTCGAACTCGCTGCTGCTCGTGATGGGGGCGATCTGGCTCGCCACCTGGGCGTCGCAGTCGATCACCGGCCGCATCGCCTACAACGCCGAGCAGATCGACCACCTCGAGCGCGCGGTGGGCTGGGGCGAGTACGTCAGGTCGGCGGACTTCTGGAACCGGACGCTGCAGAACTGGCAGTCGGAGTTCCTCGCCGTCGGCTCCCTGGCGATCCTGGCGGTCTACCTCCGCCAGCGCGGCTCGCCGGAGTCAAAGCTCGTCGGCGCCGCCCACGACGACACGGGGCTCATCGGCTGAGCGGGGTGAGCCGCGGCGCGAGCGTCGCCACCACCGCCTCGGGCGCCCCGACCAGTCGGTGCCAGGTGATCCGCAGGACCCGCAGGCCGGCGGCCTGGAGCTTGGCGTCCCGGATGCGGTCGCGCTCGAAGGCGGCGCGGTTGATGAGGGCCGGCGAGGAGCCGCCCGGCTTGGGAGCGGGTGTAGCCGGGCGCCTCCTGAAGGGCGGCGCGGAGGGCGCGGGCGCCGGGGCGGCCCTCTGCGGCGGCCGGCAGCCGCGGTGGATCGGGAACAGCCGCCCCTGCTTCACGCGCCGGTTCGCGGCGTCTCAATGCCGCAGTTCTGAAGCGGCAGAGCGGCGAGGACCGGAGCCTCAGACCCGCCCGGTCTCCCGCGCCGCCGCCTCGGCATCCACGAGCTGGCGCTCGACGAGGTCGAGCCCCGCGTCCCAGAACCCCGGGTCGGCGAGGTCGATCCCGACGATCCTCCCGAGCTCCTCGGGCGACTTGGAGCCGCCGGCGCCCAGCAGCTCCAGATAGGCGGGGACGAAATCGGGACCCTCGGCCTCGTAGCGGCCGTACACCGACAGCGCGAGCAGCTGCCCGTACGCGTAGGCGTAGACGTAGCCCGGCGCGTTGATGAAGTGCGGGACGTAGGACCACCAGGACTCATAGCCCTCGGTGACCTCGACGGCGTCGCCGAGCAGCTCCTCCTGGGAGTCGCGCCAGAGCGCGCCGAAGCGCTCGACGGAGAGCTCGCCGGCCTCGCGGCGCTCCGTGTGGACGAGGTCCTCGAAGCGGTTCATCGCCACCTGGCGGAAGACGGTGGCGATCGAGCCCTCGATCGACTCGGCCAGCAGCGAGAGGCGCGAGTCGGCGCTCGGGGCCTGCTCGAGCAGCCGCCCGAACACGAGGGTCTCGCCGAACACCGACGCCGTCTCGGCGAGCGTCAGCGGCGTCGACTGATGGAAGACGCCCTGCCGTGCGCCCAGCGCGGCGTGGACCCCGTGGCCGAGCTCGTGGGCGAGCGTCAGCGCGTCGCTCCGTCGCGAGGTCCAGTTGAGCATCACATAGGGGTGCGCGGAGGGGACGGTGTAGGAGCAGAACGCGCCGCCGCGCTTGCCGGGACGCACCGGCGCGTCGATCCAGCCCTCGTCGAAGAACCGGCGCGCGAGATCCCCGAGCTGGCCGGAGAACGAGCCATAGGCGTCGAGCACCATGACGCGGGCGGCCGACCAGGTGATCGGCTCGTCCTCGTCGACCACGGAGGCCATGCGGTCGTAGTCCGCGAGGCGGTCGATCCCGAGCAGGCGGGCCTTGAGCCGGTACCAGCGACGCGGCAGCTCGTAGCGCCGCCGCACCGCCTCCACCAGCGCCTGCACGGACTCGTCGGAGGCCTCGTTGGCGAGGTTGCGCGACTGCAGCCAGTGGTCGTGGTGGCGCAGGCGATCGTCGACCATCTTGTCCGCCAGCAGCGTGTTGAAGATGAAGGCGCGGGTCCGCAGCCCCGGCTCGAGCGCCGCCGTGACGCGCTCCGCGCTGTGGCGGCGGAGCTCGCGGTCGGGGGAGAAGAGGCGGCTGAGCGCCTGCTCGAGCGCGACCGGCTCGGCGCCGTCCTCGAGCTCGACCGTGATCGCGGAGGTCTGCTCGGCGAACAGGCGGCTCCACGCGCTCGAGCCGCTCAGCGCCTTCTCGGCGAGGATGCGCTCCTCGGGCTCGGAGAGCAGGTGCGGCCTGTAGCGGCGCGCCGAGCGCAGGTGGTGGCGGGCGAAGTCCAGGCCCTCGGCGGCGAGGAGCTCGTCGGCGCGGGCGTCGTCGAGCGCGGCCCACTCGAGCTCGAAGAAGATGAGCCGCGTCTCGATCGCGGTGCCCTTCTCCTGGATGCGGGCGAGCAGCGCGCCGCGCGCCGGGTCGGCGGTGTCCGTCGAGAAGTGCAGCATCGCGTAGGAGCCGACCCGCCCGACGATCTCCGAGAGCTCGGCGAGCTCGTGCATCGCGGCGACGAGGGCGGGGCCGTCGAGCTCGGCGATGCGGCCGGCGTGGCGCTCGGCGAACGCGTCGGCGCGGCCCTGCGCGTCGGCGAGCATGGCGTCGATGCCGGCCTCGCCGGCGCCGTCGAGCAGGGGGGCGAGATCCCAGGCGACCTGCTCGACCTCGGGGTCGGTGACTTCGGGGGCGCTCATAGGATCTTCAGTTTGGCAGCCGGCCGGTCGCCGCCTGATCAGCGGGGGCGGATCGCCACCCGGTAGACCCAGGCGATCATCAGCGCCTGCAGCGGCAGCCGCGCCCACAGCAGCGGCTCGGGGATGTTCGAGTAGCGGTCCGGGTTGAGCGCCATGTGGACGTTGGCCGGGAAGACGCCGACCAGGGTCGCGATCAGCAGCCAGCCGCCGGGGCGGCCCGTGCGCTCGGCCAGCACCGCCGCGCCGCCCGCCGCCTCGGCGACGCCCGACGCATAGACCATCTCCCGGTGGGCGGGGACCCAGCCGGGCATGATCGCCTCGTACATCTCGGGCCGGATGAAGTGCAGGGCGCCGGCGCCGAGGAAGAAGGCGCCGAGGAGCGCGCGGGAGAAGCTCGGCATGGCGGCGAGGCTAGCGAGCCGGCAGATAGAGCCGGGCGTTGCGGTCCTTCCTGGCGCCGCGGTACTCGAGCGGGCGTCCGCCCTGGGCGTCGAGGAAGGCGAGTTCGCGGGCCGTGGCGGCCAGGCCGCGGCCGTCGTGGTCGACCGTCCAGGTCTCGATCACCCGGCCGCCGCCGGCGGTCTCGCGGACCCGCAGCATCCGCGCCTGCTGGGGGAAGTCGATCAGCGACGAGGTCCCGATCTCCCAGTAGGCGCCGGCCGCGGTGCGGTGCACCTCCAGGCGGTTGCGGTGGGAGTGGCCGGCCACGGTGGCGAGGACGTTGGAGCTCTCCGCGAGCGCCTGCGCGGCCGCCTCGCCGCCCGCCGCCCCCGCGAGCCGGTGGTGGGAGAAGACGAGGACGTCGCGCCGGCCGGCCGCCACGAGCTGCTCGCGCAGCCAGACGACCTGCTCCGGAGAGACCACGCCGCCCGCCCCGCCCGCCCGGCTGGCGGTGTCGAGGACGATCCCCCGCAGGCGCGCCCCGGCGTCGAAGACGTAGTCGAGGCGATCGGGCGCGCGCAGCGGGCGGCCGCGCCCGAGCCTCCCGACGACCTCCTCGTTGGTCAGCGCGGCGCGGCCGGCGTCGGCCGGGACGCGGATGTCGTCGCCCGGGATCCCCGCGTCGAGCAGCGCGTCGACCGCCGGCGCGATCTCCTCCTCCTCGGGCAGGCGGAACTCGGGCTCGAGCGACGTGACGAGCCGGCGGCCGATGGCCACGGCGTCCGTGCGCGGCGAGGGCGCGAGCTCGCCCTGGCGCAGAACGTCGTGGTTGCCGATCACCGGGTGCCACGGCACCCGCGCGCCCCGCGCGCGGAACGGGCGCTGGGCGGCGGCCAGCAGGCCGGGGTGGCGCGGCGGGTCGAGGTCGGGTCGGTAGTACAGGGGATCGGGGTTGGCGCGCTCCTGGACGCCGCGGTACCCGCGCGCCCCCGAGTCGGGGGCGACCCGCCCGCCGTCGAGGATCGCCCGCGCGGTGGCGAGCTCGTTGGGCTGGGCGTTGTCGATCGTGTCGCCGGTCACCACGATCGCCTGGGGCCGCTCGCGCTCCAGCGAGCGCAGCGCGGCGGCGAGGACGTGCGGGGCCATGGCCTCCTGGGGGCGGAAGGCCGAGCGCGCGTCGCCGCCGAAGCGGTCGATGAACGGCACGCGGACGGGCGACTCCTCGTCGACGACGTGGGTGTCGGTGAGCTGGCCGAGCGTGGCGATCACCCGGCCGGGTCGGGCGGCGGGCGCGAGCTCGGTCCTATCGGCCATGGGCTGCGGCGGGCCGGGCTCGAGGCGGCCGTCGCCGTCGGGGTCGGCGAGCGTCGCGCGCAGGGTCGAGC
>JALYMV010000258.1 GCA_030773575.1 Actinomycetota bacterium | reverse complement strand
GCGTCACGTTGCCGACGCCCGCCGCCCGCAGGCTGGCCGCCGCGCCGGCCGACAGGGCCGCGTCGCGCTCGACCGACCAGACGTGCGCCGCCAGGCGCGCAAGCAGCGCGGCGTGGTAGCCCGAGCCGGTGCCGACGTCGAGCACCCGCTCGCATCCCTCGAGCTCGAGCAGGGAGCACATCCGCGCGACCACGAGCGGCTGGGAGATGGTCTGCCCGCCGCCGATCGGCAGCGGCCGGTTCTCCCAGGCCTCGCCCGCCAGCCCGGGGTCGACGAAGCGGTCGCGCGGCACCGCGCGCATCGCCTCGAGGACGCGCTCGTCCCCCACGCGCGCGGCGCGCAGCACCGCGACGAGGCGGTCGGCCTCAGCCTCCGTGGGTCACCTCGGCCACGGCCGCCCGGAGCTCGGAGAGCGCCCGCCCGGCGTCGCCCGGCTCGACGTCGACGCCGCGCACCGCGTCCTCGTCCACCCGCACCACCCGTTCTGGAAGTCGACGACGATCAGGGCGCGCGGCATGGCGCGGCCTCAGTAGCGCAGGATCGCCCCGATGCCGCCGTGGGCGCCGAGGTCGGCGAAGCGGCGGATGACGCGGACCTCGGCCGACTGCTCCATGGCCTTCTCGATCGCCGACTCGACGATGTCGGGCTGCGCCTCGAGCTGGGGGTCCTCGACGGGGACGGTCCCCGAGTCGGCGGTCAGCATGCCCGTCTGGACCTCGACGAGGCCGCTGGAGCGGAAGCCCTCCTCCAGCAGGAGGCTCTCGACCTTGAACTCGTTGAGCGCCTCGAGCGTCGGCTGCAGCCCGGCCGTCGCCCGCCCGCCGCGGCCGATCTCCTGCGCGAAGCGGTCGAGCACCTCGCGCTCCCGCGCGCGCTGGTCCTCGTCGATCACCGGCGCGGCGACCTCGCGGACCTCCTCGGTGCTCGAGTTCTCGACGTCGATGGAGAGCCGCCCGGCGAGCTTCTCCACGAGGTAGGGATGCAGATGGCCCTCCATCTCGCTCGTGAGCTCGGGCGGCGTGCCGACCAGCAGCCGGTCGAACGGGCGGCGCTTGAAGTAGCGGAATAGCTCCCGGGCGACGTGCTCGAGGTGGTCGCGCTTGTCCTCCTCGACGCTGCGCTCGTAGCGCGCCTGCGACCAGCCGCCCTGCGAGTGCTGGTTCTTGACGTCGTCGTCGATGCGGCCGAGGTCGTCGAAGCCGGTGGCCGAGCCGATCAGGACCCGAGCGGTGCGCCGGTTGGCCAGCAGGATGCAGACCCGCTCGGATTCGCCCTGCATGACGAGCGGCTCGACGTAGGGGGAGTGGTTGACGATCGCCCGCGACTCGATCGGGTGCGCCAGCGACACGATTTCGAGCAGGTCGGCCGGCCCGCAGGCATAGACCGCCAGCCCCTGCACGCCGCCCGCAGCGATGTCGCCGCCCTCGAGCACCTCCTTGACCCGCTCGACGTCGGCGCGCAGCGCCTGGTGCTCGTCGTGCTCGAGCCCCTCGGCCTCCTCCACCCGGTGCGACGCCTCGTTGATCACGGAGGTGATGGCGGTCGCGCGCGCGGCGCCCGTCGCGAACTCGCTCGGGTCGAGGTTGAGGAAGACCGAGAGGACGCGGCCGTGGTCGGGGCGCAGGTCGGCGAGGCGGCGCAGCCGGCCGCGGGTGAGGGTGGGAGCAGCCATGCGGTCGGCCCTACCCCGCCCGGGTGGCGGCGGAACCCGCGGAGACGATGCCCAGGCCCTCGACGAGGACGAAGAAGGCGGCCGCGAACGGGTTGCCCTCCGTCCGCCGGCGTACCTCGTCCCAGTCGATCTGCTCGCGCAGCGCGCGGGCGATCGGCAGCAGCCGCTCGTAGCGGATCGAGTGCTCGGTCATCGCGTGGAGCTTCGTGGTGATGACGTCCTCGAGGGCCATCACCGGCATGCGCATGGAGAGCACGTCGAGCTCCTCGCCGCGCGCGAACGCGTCCTCGTCGATGTCCATCCCGCTCGGCCCGTGGATCAGGTCGACGAGGATCTCGCCGTCCCACGCCTTGACCAGCCACTCCTCCGGCGGGCGCTCGCGGCGCATGCCGACGCGCTCGAGCGCCTCGAGCGCGCGCTCGGCGTCCGCCTCGCGGATCATGAAGTCGAGGTCGTGCCGGGTCTCGGGGGCGCCGCGCGCCCAGCAGGCGAGGCTTCCGCCCAGCAGGAACGGGATCTCGTCGTCGCGCAGTGCGGCCACGCTGCGCTTCAGCGTGGCCTCGAACTCCTCGAAGGAGGGCTCACGTTCGGGCATAGGTCCGGGTGCTACCCGGGTAAGGACCCCCGCGATGCCTGTCTCGGCCGAAGGTCAGCCTGCCGCCGACGCCGAGTCGGCCCGCCTGCGCATCGCCGCCGCGGGCGACGTGCACTGCGGGGAGACGACGGACCGGGATGCGCTCGCCGCCGCGTTCGCCACCGCGGCGGAGCAGGTGGACCTGATCCTGCTGGCCGGCGACCTCACCACCCACGGGGAGCCCGAGCAGGCCGCGATCCTCGCCGGCGCCTGCCGCGACCTGGGAGTGCCGGTGCTCACCGTCCTGGGCAACCACGACTGGCACTCCAACCGGCGCGACGAGCTGGTGGCCGCGCTCGAGGGGGGCGGCATCGACGTCATCGACGGCGGGCACCGTGTGCTGGCCGTCGACGGGACGGAGGTCGGCGTGGCCGGCGTGAAGGGGTTCGTCGGCGGCTTCCCGGGCTCGCACATGCCCGACTTCGGCGAGCCGTCGCTGCGCGCGGTCTACGCCGAGGGCGCCGAGGAGGTCGCCGCGCTCGACGCCGGGCTGCGCGCCATCGCGACGTGCCCCTTCCGCATCGTGCTCATGCACTACGCGCCGACCACGGAGACCCTCGTCGGCGAGCGGCGCGACATCTGGGCGTTCCTGGGGACGGACCGGCTCGCGCCGCCCATCGTCGAGCACGGCCCCGACGTCGTCCTCCACGGCCACGCGCACGCCGGGACCTTCGAGGGGCGACTCGGCGAGGTGCCGGTCTACAACGTCTCCGTCCCCGTCCTCGGGCAGGACTTCTGGATCTTCTCGCTCAGCGGCGCGGAGCGGATGCCGAGCCCGATCCACTGAGGAGGGCCGCCAGCCGGCCGAGCCGCCGGTCCCACTGCGCGCCGACCTCGGCCATCCACGCGGCGGCGTCGCCCAGCCCCTCCGGCGTCAGCGCGTAGCGGGTCTCTCGCCCGACCCGCTCGCTGCGCACGAGCCCGGCGTCTCCCAGGGTCGTCAGGTGCTTGGCCACCGCCTGGCGGGTCATCGGCAGCTCGGCGGCGAGGCTGGTCGGGGTCGCGGAGTCGCGCGCGGCGAGCGTGGCGATCACGTGCCGCCGGGTGGGGTCGGCC
>JALYMV010000257.1 GCA_030773575.1 Actinomycetota bacterium | reverse complement strand
GTGCCGTCGAGCAGCGGCCCGACGAAGAGCCCCACCGCCATGCAGGCCAGCACCAGGCCGACGCCGTAGACGACGCCCGCGGGGTGCGCCCGCAGGCGCGCCCGGAGCCTGCTCAGCGCGCCGGGGTGGCGCGCCATGAGCGCCACCCCGAGCGCGAACCCGGCGAGCAGGAGGGCGAGCTCCTTCACTCCGTCGTCCCTCCCGCCGTCAGCCCGCCACGGACGGCGTCCCGCTGACGGGCGAGGCCGAAGGCGTCGCGCCCATCTCCGAGATGAACCCGGTCGCGCCGACGGCGGCCAGGATCTGCGACATCGACTGCGCCGGGTTGAATGCGTCGGGCGCGGGGCTTGGCTCCCCGGAGCCCTTCCCGATGACGCTGCGGATCCAGGCGGCGTGGCGCGCCTCGACCGGCAGGATCGAGACGGCCGCCTGCGCGACCGCCTTCGTCTTGATGTTGGTGGCCTGGCCCTGGTAGGCGGCGACGCCGGCGTCCTCGAGGGTCATCGCGGTGGAGCGGAACGTCGCGGGGGCGTCCGTGGTGCCCTTGAAGTCGAAGCTCGGCCGCTTGGTGGCCTTGGCGCCCAGCGTCTTCTTGAGCGCATCCACATGTGCCTGCTCGTGCGCCTCGACGACCTTGGCGAAGCGCAGGTCGTCGCCGGAGAGCGCGCCCTGGTCGAGGGCGGTCTTGTAGAAGGCGGCCTCGAGGAACTCGAGCGTGAGGGCGTAGTTGAGGATGTCGACGTCGGACTTCGGCGTGTCCTGGGCCAGCGCCGAGCTCGGGAAGGCGGTGAAGAACGCCGCCCCGCCGATGATCGCGCCCGTCTTGGCGAAGAACGCCGCGCGGGTGTGGCCGTCGACGCGGGAGGCGGCCTCCTCGAGGGCGCCGTCGCGGTCGAGCTCTGAGAACGTGGGTCGGTGGTCGTGCATGGTCATGGGTTCCTCTCGCGCGCTCAGGACTTGATGAAGCCGGTGTCCTCGACGAGGCCGAGGACCTCGTCCATGGACCGGGCCTTGTCGAAGGCGTCGGGCGCCGGGACGGGGCTCTTGCCGTCCCCGAGGATCTCGCGGATCCAGCCGGCGTGGCGGGCCTCGACGGACAGGATCGAGGCGGCCGCCATCAGGACCGCCGGCGCCTTGATCCTGACGGCCTGGCCCTGGTAGGCGGAGACGCCGACGTCCTCGAGCGTCTTGGCGGTGGCCAGGAACTTGTCCTCCGAGGAGGTCGTGTCCTTGAAGTCGAACGACGGCTGCTTGACGGCGTCGGCGCCGAGCGTCTGCTGGAGCGCCTGCACGTGCGCGACCTCGTGATCGCGGACGACCCGCCCGAACGTGCGTGCGACGCCGGTCAGGCCGGCCTGGTCGACGGCCTCCTTGTAGAACTCGGCCTCGAGGTACTCGAGGGTCAGCGCGAAGTTGAGGATCTTCTTGTCGCCGCTCGACAGCCCGCCCTGAGCGATCGCCCAGCCGACCGGCAGGGCGCCGAGCGCGAGCCCGCCGGCGGCGAGCGCGCCGCGCCGCAGGAGCGTCTCCCGGCTCAGCCCGGGGACGGCGGCAGCCGCCTCCTGGAGCGCGCCGTCGCGGTCGAGCTGGTCGAGGGGGATTGGTGCATGATCCTGATGCGCCATGGCGCCTCCGTTCAACGCGCGACGATCTCGCCACGCATGGTGGGATGGAACTCGCAGAAGTAGGCGAAGGTGCCGGCGCGGGCCGGCCGGAGCGCCCGTGTCTGCCCGGGCCGGATGTTGGGGATGCCGCGGCCGGCCTTCGCCGACCGGAAGGTCACGGTGTGGTTGGTGACGTCGACGTCCTTGAAGGTGACCTTGCCGCCGGCGCGCACCGTGACGGTGGCCGGCTCGTAGGCGAAGTCGTCGATCGTCACCGTGGCGCGCGCCGGCGCGGCGGTCTCAGGCGCCTGCGCCTGCTCCTGCTCCTGCTCCTGCTGAAAGCCCGCTTGCGGGGCGCGCGCGGCCCTGTCGGGGGCCGGCTCGTCGGAGCCTCCGCACGCTGTGGCGGCGATCCCGGTGCAGATCACCATCGCCGGCCACGTGCGCACGCCCCCCACGCTGACCCATTCGCGTCGCGCGGCTTGCCGGATCAGCCGCGTCGACTCGAGGCCGGATGCCGGCTCAGGCCACCAGCCCCCGGTTGCGCCCGGCCTCGACCGTCTCGCGCAGCGTCGCGCGCGACGGGTGGCGCGGCTTCCAGTCGAGCGCCTGCTTGGCCCGGCTCGTGTCCATGATCACCGGCTCGCGCATCGCGTTGATCCACTGCGCCTGCGCGGGCAGCGGCAGGCGGGCGACGAGGTCGGCGGTGATCTCGACCGTCTTCCCGGGAATCGGGATCGCGTACCAGCCGAGCTCGTGGGCGAGGTCGGTCGCCGTGATCGTCCCGTCGCCCGCGAGGTTGTAGGCGCCCGGCTTGCCCTCGCCGATGACCGCCTTGGCCATCGCGCTGGCCACGTCGTCGTGGTGGACGAGCTGGAACGGCACGCCCGGGTCGGGGACGACCGGCTTGACCAGCGGGAGCGCGCCGATCGCCGTCCGCAGCGCCGAGGGCAGCTTCTCGGCCGCGGTCAGCAGCGGGATCGACTCGAGCATGGCGAGCGCGTCGGGCCCGGCCACGATGCACGGGCGGAAGACGTAGGTCTCCTTGCCCGAGCCCTTGAAGGTGTGCTCGAGCGTGCGCTCGAGCTCGGCCTTCTGGGCGGAGTAGT
>JALYMV010000256.1 GCA_030773575.1 Actinomycetota bacterium | reverse complement strand
GCTTGACCTTCTGGCCGCCGCCGTCGGACCACACCATGAAGGTGCCGTCGGCCTTGATCATCAGCAGGCGGACAGCCTCCGGGAGCCGGGTCGTGAGGCGACCGGTGTACTCGATCGAGCAGCGGGCGACGATCAATCGCATGAACGCGGAGCGTATGCAGGCGGGCGGACGTGCTGCGTGCTCTTTGCTGCATGGAGCGGCTTGGGCGGCGTCAAGAAAGCGATCCCTTCGACCCTCGCCGGTCAAGAAAGCGATCGAGCGATATCGTTTTCTTAGCTTCGGTCTAAGCAAGGGTTCCGCAACTGAGCATGGCGACACAGACGAACATGCGGGCAGGCACCTGGGTAACGCAGCAAGCGGGCCCGGACGGATTCAGCGCATTCTTGCCGCGCCCGCTGCCTCCGGAGCCCCCGCTCGCCGTGACGCCCGAACTCCAGGAACGCCTGGATGCCGCCAATCAGGCACTCGGCCGTCTCGACGGCGTGACGCTTCTGCTCCCCGATCCTGACCTCTTTCTCTACTCGTACATCCGCAAGGAGGCAGTCCTCAGCTCGCAGATCGAAGGGACGCAATCGTCGCTCTCGGACCTGCTGCTGTTCGAGCAGGAAGGAGCACCGTCCGTACCAGCCGGCGACGTCCAAGAGACCTCGAACTACGTCGCCGCCATGGACCGGGGCATAGCCATGCTCCGAGCCGAGGGACTGCCGTTGAGTACCAGGGTCCTCCGTGAAGTCCACCGCGTCCTGCTGTCTGGCACTGAAGGCTCCGAACGCCAACCCGGCGAGTTCCGCCGCTCTCAGAACTGGATCGGCGGCACCCGCCCCGGCAACGCCCGCTTCGTTCCCCCGCCCTGGCAGGAAGTCGCACCCGCCATCGGAGCTCTCGAGCGATTCCTCCATGACGATCCCGTCAAGACGCCGGTCCTCATCAAGGCCGCACTGAGCCACGCGCAGTTCGAGACCATCCACCCGTTCCTCGACGGCAACGGCCGTGTAGGCAGGCTGCTTATCACTCTTCTCCTCATCGCCGAGGGCGTCCTCGACCGACCGCTTCTCTACCTGAGCCTCTACCTCAAGCGCCACCGCGACATCTACTACGACCATCTCCAGCGAGTCCGGCTCGAGGGTGCCTGGGAAGACTGGCTCACCTTCTTCCTCGAGGGTCTCACCGAGGTCGCCGAGTCCACCACCGAGACGACGAAACGCCTCGTGGCGATGATCGAACGCGACCGCCGGCGCATTCAGCAACTCGGTCGTGGCGCCGCCACCGCGGCCCGCGTGCACGACCGGCTGATCGCACACGTCGTGGGACGTCCGGCCGTCGTCGCCGGCGAGCTCGGGATGAGCGAACCTCCCGCGTACCAAGCGTTCGCGCGCCTTGAAGAACTCGGCCTGGCTCGCGAGATCACCGGCCGCCAGCGCGGGCGAATCTATGTCTATGAGGAATATCTCCAACTGCTGAACGCGGACACCGCAGCTACGTCAACGCCCGACGGCGGTCGGTAGTCACCAGTTCTGCGGCTTGTAGCCGCCCGTGTCGGCGTGGATGAGGACGGACCCGTCGGCCTTGATCATGATCAGCCGCAGCGCCTCGGGCAGCCGGGCGGTCAGGCGGCCGGTGTAGTGGACCTCGCAGCGGGCGACGATCAGGCGCATCGAGGCGCGGAAGCTAGCCCGGCCGCCGGACGGCTCAGGCCGCCTCGTCGCCCAGGACGCGATCGAGCAGCTCGTCTGTCTGCTGCATCCCGAACGAGCGGCGCAGGTAGTCGGCGATCTGATCGCGCGAGAGCCCCTCGCCGGCGAGCGACATGGCCAGCAGGGCGGCCGGATCGTCGTCGTCGCTGCTCCCGTCGCCGGCCGACGGCTCCACCGCGGGCTGGCGGGGAGCGTGGCGGTCGACCTCGTCCTCCCCGATCGGCGCGACGTCGCCCAGGGTGTGGCGCAGCGCGTCGCAGCGGGCCTGGACCTTGGTCGCCAGGCGCAGCAGGGCGCTCGAGAGGATGGTGAGCTCGTGGAGCTCCCGGCGCGCCGCGGTGACGGGATCGGGATCCATGGCCCCAAAGACTCGCACAGCGACCAGCGCGCCGTGTCGCGGGCCGCGCGCGACGCGACGCGACGCGGAGAAGCTAGGCCGCGAGCTCCTTCGGCGCCTGCGCGAGCACCTGGTCGCGCAGGCCGGCGACCTCGGGGTCGTCGTCGAGCGCGAGCGCGCGCTCGCAGGCCGCGAGGCAGTCGCGGGTGCGGTCGGTGCGGGCGAGCGAGTGCGCGTAGCGCGACCACGCACCGGCCGACTCGGGCGCGAGCCGCGTGGCCGCCTCGCACGCCGAGACCTCGGCGCCGACGTCGCCCATCAGGTTCGCGGCGAGCGCGAGGTCGAGCAGTCCCTGCTCGCTGGGCGAGAGCGAGCGCGCGCGCTCGAGCGCCGTCCGTGCGCCGGCGCGGTCGAAGCGGCGCAGCCGCACCCGGCCGAGGCGCTCCCACGCCGACGCGTCGAGCGGGATCAGCTGGGTCTCGCGCTCCGTGGCCGCCTCCGCGAGCGAGAGCGACCCCATGTCCTCGTAGATGCGCGCGGCGAACCGGTACGGGGCGGGGCGGCCGCGCTCGTGGCGCGCCCAGTCGCGCACCGCGCGACCCGCGGCGCCGAGGTCGCCTCCCTGCCAGAACGCCAGGGTCATCAGCCGCAGCACCGCGGTGTTCTCCGGCTCGGCGTCGCGCGCGTAGATGAGCCGCCTGGCGGCGAGCTTGTAATCGCCTTCGGCGAGCGCGTGCTGTGCGGCGGTCATGAAGCGCTGGACGCGGTCGGCGCCCGCGTCGGGCTTGGAGAAGTCGACGAACTGCAGCGAGCCGGCGGGCACGGTGCGCACGCCGACCTGGAAGGAGACGCGCGCCCACTGCTGGATGTCGTCGCCCTCGCCGGTGAAGTGGATCCCGGTGACGCTGCCGACGCCCCACTCGGGATAGGAGAGGCAGCGCGCGTAGCGGTGCACGACGGAGTGGTCGGGCACCTGCGAGGCGAAGGGGTCGTGCTTGGCCCGGTCGGCGTCCTCCGCACGGCGGCGCTGCTCCTCGGCGTAGGCGCGCGCGCCCTCCTCGGCGCGGCGCTTGCGCGCCGCCGCCGCGCTGACCTTGACGGCGTTGCGCGTGACGCGGCCGCCGCGCGAGTCCTCGGCGAGGCGCTCGAGCTGGTCGGCGGCCGTGTTGATCGCCTTGAGGTGGCGCTCGTGCTCGAGCTGCTTGCCCGGCGGCGCGATGTCCGGATGCCAGCGCTTGGCCATCCTGCGCCGCGCGAGCTGGATCGCCCGCTTGTCGAACGGGGGCTCGATCTCCAGGAGGAGGACGGACTGCTCGATGTCCAGGATCCCGGGCACGAACCGCCTACTTTATCCCGGTGTCGCTCCGTGAACACGAGCATCTCGACCCCGCCGTGCAGGCGCTGTTGGGCGAGACGCTCGACGTGGCGCGGGCGACCGCCGAGGGCCGCGCGGAGACGGGCGACCTCGAGCCGTTCGCCCTCGTGCACGCCGGCGGGGACCTCCGGCTCGTCCTCCTCGGCGACGTCGCCGAGCACCTCGCCGACGCCTCCGGGACCGGGCGGATCGCGAGCACGCTGCTGCAGCGCTATGGCGCCGACGCGTTCGCCATCGCCGCCACCGCGACCGCCTCGCCCGACGGCTCCCCCGAGCACCCCCAGGCGCGCGAGGTGGTCCGGGTGATCGTCGGCCACGCAGACGGGACGAGCGGCGCGACGTGGTGCGAGCTGCGCCGGACCGCCGATGGCCCGCGCCTCACCGGCCTGTGGGAGACCGCCGGCTGAGGAAGTCCGCCACCGCGGCGGTGAAGCGCGCGGGCTGGTGGAGGTTGGTGATGTGGCCGGCGTCTGGGAGGATCACGAGCTCCGAGTCCTGCACGAGGCTCGCGAGCAGCCGGGCCTGGGCGAGGTTGCGATCGCGCGCGCCCGCGATCACGAGCGCCGGCGTGGCGACCTGCGGAAGCCGGGAGCGGGTGTCGTGGGCGGCGAGCCCGCGCCAGACGCGGATCGCCGCGCCCCGGTCGGTCCCCGAGGTCGCGGCGCGCACGAGCTCGCGGGCCTCCTCGTCGCGGTCGCCCATCCCCCGCGCCGCGAGGTAGGCGAGCGGCCCGGTCCCCAGCACCCGCAGCGCGCCCTCGACCACCGGCGTGAGCGCGCGGCCCGCCTGGCGCTCGCGCTCCGACCCGCCCGTCACCACCCAGGTGTCGGCCATCACGACGGCGCTCAGCCGCTCCGGCGCGGCAATCGCCGCCTCCTGGGCGACGAGGCCGCCGACGGAGAGCCCGACGAGCGCGAAGCGCGCGAGCCCGAGCGCGTCGGCGAGCGCGAGGAGGTCGTCTCGCAGCAGGGCGGGCGTGAAGGCCTCGACCTCCTCGCCGCCCTCGGTCTCACCGTGGCCGCGCAGGTCGTAGGCGATGCAGCGGTGCGTCGCCGAGAGCGCCCGGACCTGCGGCGCCCACATCTCCCGGTTGCCGAGGCCGCCGTGGACGAAGACCAGCGGCGGGCCGGAGCCGACGTCGTCGTAGGCGACGCGCAGCGAACCCGCTGGCGCTCGTCCCCTGGGCGACGTCATCAGTCGATCAGCTTGATCGCCATCCGCCAGATTGCGAGCCGCCACATGACGAGGCCGAACGCCGCGAGCGCGCCGACGCGCGCCGCGTCGACCCAGCCCTCCCACCCGAACGCCGCGTGGCGGACCAGCTCGACGCAGTGGTGCAGCGGGTTGAACTGGGCGAGCACCTGCGCCCACCCGGGGAGGTTGTCGATCGGGAAGAAGGTGCCGGCGACCAGGAACAGCGGCGTGATGACCGTGCTCGTCACGTAGTTGAAGTTGTCGATCGACTCGAGCACTGCGGCGACGAGGATCCCGAAGCACGCCCAGCCGAAGCCGGTGACGAACCCGATCAGCGGGACGAGCAGCATGCCCGGGCTCGGGTCGAGGCCGAAGGCCATCGCAACGAGCAGCGGGGTGCAGCCGTAGGTCGCCGCGCGGGCGGAGATCCACAGCGCCTCGCCCGTCACGAGCTCCTCCGTGTCGACCGGCGCGGCGAGGATCGCGTCGTAGGTGCGCTGGAACTGGTACTTGACGAAGGTCCCGAACATCCCCGGGAAGACGGACGAGAAGAGGATCGCCGTGGCCACCGTCCCCGTCCCCACGAACTCCACGTAGTCGAGGCCGGCGACCTGCGAGACCAGCGAGCCGAAGCCGAAGCCGAAGGCCAGCAGGTAGATCGTCGGCTCGACGGTCGCCGAGAAGGTCGTCGAGCGCCAGAAGGACGAGAAGTTGATGACCTCGCGGACGAGCACGCCGGCCAGGGCCGGGCGCTCGAGGCGGCCGAGGCTCGCGCGCGAGCTCACCGCACCTCCTCCCCGGTGAGCAGGACGAAGACGTCCTCGAGCGTCGCGGCGCGGCTATGGCCGTCGGGCGCGGCGCCGTTGGCGGACTCCGTCCCGAGGACCGCGACGCTCGTGCCGGTCCGCCGCGTCCGCAGCCCGGCGGTGAGCGCCTCCCGCTCGACCTCGGCGAGCCGCGGCGGCGGCCCGTAGACCTCGACCACCTCGCGCCCGGCGTGCTCGGCCACCAGGTCGGCCGGGCGCCCGGAGGCGACGGCGCGGCCCTCGGCCATGATCGTCACCGTGTCGGCGAGCCGCTCGGCCTCCTCGATGTAGTGCGTCGACATGAGGATGGAGACCCCCTGCGAGCGCAGCGCGTCGATGAGCGCCCACAGCTCCTGGCGGACCTGCGGGTCCAGGCCGACGGTCGGCTCGTCGAGCAGCACGAGCTCGGGCTCGTGCACGAGCGCCCGCGCGATCAGCAGCCGCCGGCGCATGCCGCCCGAGAGCTTGTCGGCCCGGGTGTCGCGGCGGTCGGCGAGGTTCGCGAGCCCGAGCGCGCGCTCGATGGCGGCCCGCCGCCCCGCGCGCGGGATCCGGTAGAGGTGGGTGAAGACGCGCAGGTTCTGCTCGACGGTCAGCGTGGTGTCGAGATTGTCGAGCTGCGGCACGACCCCGGACTTCGCCCGCGCCGCCTTCGAGTCGCCCGGCAGGACGTGGCCGAGGACCGTGATCTCGCCCTCGTCGGCGATCGCCTGGGCGGTGAGCATCTTCATCGTCGTCGACTTGCCCGCGCCGTTGGGCCCGAGCAGTCCGACGCAGGTGCCCTCTCCGACCTCGAGGTCGAGCCCGCCGACGGCGGTGATCGGGCCGTAGCGCTTGACGACGCCGCGGAGGCTGATGGCGGGGCGGCCGGTCACGTGAGCTGACGCTATCTCACCCGTAACGCCGCACCCCCCGGCGCTGCGCCGCGATCGCCGCGGCGTGGCGGTGGACGGCGTCGCGCCGCTCGGCGTCGCTGGCCGGGCGCAGCAGCGC
>JALYMV010000255.1 GCA_030773575.1 Actinomycetota bacterium | reverse complement strand
GGCCGGCGGCGTCGGCGGCGCAAGATCCACGGTGACGCGCGGCGGGACCGGCTCGGCCTGCGTGCGCTCCGGCGGGTCGGCGATCCGCGAGCCGTCGCGCGACTCGGCGGCGACCATCAGCTTGAAGTCGTGCGGCGCGGAGGCGACGCGCATCGCCTCGTCGAGCGAGATCCGGCCGGCGCGCAGGTGCTTGAGCAGCGCCTGGTCGAAGGTCTGCATCCCGTAGTACTCGCCGTCGGCGATCACCTCGGGCAGCTGCCCCGTCTGCTTGGGGTCGAGGATCATGTCGTGGACGCGGCCCGTCTTGACCATGATCTCGCAGCAGGCGACGCGGCCCGTGCCGTCCGGCGTCTTGACCAGGCGCTGGGAGATGATCCCCTGCAGCGTGCCGGCGATCATCGCGCGGGCCTGCTGGTGCTGGTGGGGCGGGAAGAAGTCGATGATGCGGTTGATCGTCTCCGGCGCGTCGACGGTGTGGAGCGTCGAGAGCACGAGGTGGCCCGTCTCCGCCGCGCTCAATGCGGTCTGCACCGTCTCCTCGTCTCGCATCTCGCCGACGAGGATGACGTCGGGGTCCTGGCGCAGGACGCGGCGCAGCGCGCGCTTGAAGGAGGCCGTGTCCATCCCGACCTCGCGCTGGTTGATGATCGAGTTGCCGTCGCGGTGCAGGAACTCGATCGGATCCTCGATCGTGACGATGTGCTTGCGCATCGTCCTGTTGATGTGGTCGATGATCGCGGCGAGCGTCGTCGACTTGCCCGAGCCGGTCGTGCCGGTGAGCAGGATGATCCCGCGCTCCTTCTCGGCCAGCGTCTTGAGCACGGGCGGGAGGTCGAGGTCCTCGATCGACTTGATGTTGACCGGGATGGCGCGCATGACCAGCGAGATCGAGCCGCGCTGGTAGAAGGCGTTGACGCGGAAGCGGCCGAGGCCCTGGACCGCGTAGGAGAAGTCGACCTCGTGCTCCGTCTCGAACTCGGCGAGCTTGTTGAGGTCCGTGAGCATCCGCCGGACCACGTTCTCGGTGTCCTCCTGCGTCAGCGGGTCAGAGCCCTCGATGGGCTCCATGCTGCCGTGGACGCGGACGATCGGGCGCGACGGGACCTTCAGGTGCAGGTCGGAGCCCTCGTTGACGACGAGATAGCGGAGTGCGGCATCGAGATCGAACACGGTCTCGTGATCGGCGGGCCGGGGGGCGGTCTTGAGCGCCGGGTGCTCAGATGGCGCCCACGGGGGGCGAACGTCGAGGGACCCACCCCTCTTGTGGGGTGGATGGACGTTCGGATCGGAGAGGTGGCCTCGCAGCTCGATGGGCTGGTCACATGGGCCGCGCTGCTCGAGGCGGGGCTGACCCCCCGACAGGTCGAGCGCACGACCGCCCGGTTGCGCCCGATCCACGACGGCGTCTTCCTGACGGGACACGGCCGGATCACCGACCATGAGAGCCGCCTGGCCGCCGTCCTCACGGCGCCGAGGACAGTGCTGAGCCACGGCAGCGGCGCGGCGCACTGGGGCTTCCGGCCGTGGAACGCCGGCTTCGAGGTGGTCACCCGGCCGGGGAGCGGCGGCCCGGAGCGGATCGCGAATCTGCTGGTCTGCCGCTCGAAGACGCTGGACGGGTACGTCACCCGCCGCGACGGCATCCCCGTCACCACGCCGGCGAGGACGATCATCGACCTGGCGCCGCACCTCACCCAGCGGCAGCGGGCGAAGGCGGTGCGCGAGGCGATCCGGCTCAAGGTGATGACCGCGCTCGAGCTCCGCCTGGCCCTGCCCGACCATCGCGGCCGGCGCGGCACCCGCGGCCTGCGCGAGCTCGCCGCCCGCCTCGAGCGCCTGCCGATCGGCCGGACCCGCAGCGACGCAGAAGCCCGAGCGCTCGAGGTCCTCGACGCCGCCGGCGTCCCCCCGCCGGACGTCAACATCCGCATCGAGGGAGACGAGGCGGACCTCTCCTGGGCCGCCACGCGGCGGATCATCGAGATCGACGGCCCCCAGTTCCACCAGGATCCCGAGGAGGACGCGCGCAAGGAGCGCGCCTGGCGAGCCGGCGGCTGGACGGTCGACCGCCTCCCCTCACCAGCGGTGTTCGACGCGCCGGAGACCCTCGTCGCCCTCGCCCGCAACGCCGAACGTCGAGGCACCCCCCAATGATGGTGGGTTCCTCGACGTTCGCGGCGCAGCGGGGCCCTACGCCACGTCGCGGAGCTTCTGCGCCTCCGCGAGGGACTGCAGCTTCTTGAGCGACTGGTTCTCGATCTGGCGGATGCGCTCGCGCGTCACGTTGAACGTGCGGCCCACCTCGTCGAGCGTGCGGGGGTGCTCGCCGCCGAGGCCGTAGCGCAGCTCGAGGACGCGGCGCTCGCGGTAGGAGAGGTTCTCGAGCGCCTCGCGCAGCGCCTCCTTGGTGAGGATCTCCGCGGCGCGCTCGTACGGAGACTCCGCGCGCTCGTCGGCGATGAACTGGCCGAACTCCGACTCCTCCTCGTCGCCGACCGGCTTCTCGAGCGAGACGGGCGCCTGCGCGGAGCGCTTGATCGAGTCGACCTCCTCGGGGTCGATGCCGGTGACGTCGGCGATCTCCTCCGGGGTGGGCTCGCGGCCGAGCTCGGTGACCAGCTTGCGCTCGGCGCGGCCGATCTTGTTGAGCTTCTCGACGACGTGCACCGGGATGCGGATGGTTCGCGCCTTGTCGGCGAGCGCGCGGGCGATCGCCTGGCGGATCCACCAGGTCGCGTAGGTCGAGAACTTGAAGCCCTTGCGGTAGTCGAACTTCTCCGCGGCCCGGACGAGGCCGAGGGTGCCCTCCTGGATGAGGTCGAGGAACGGCAGGCCCTGGTTGCGGTAGTTCTTGGCGATCGAGACCACCAGGCGCAGGTTGGACTCGACCATCTTCTGCTTGGCGTCGAGGTCGCCGCGCTCGATGCGGCGGGCGAGGTCGACCTCTTCCTGGGCCGTGAGCAGCCGGACCTTGCCGATGTCCTTCAGGAACAGCTGAAGGGAGTCGGTGGTCATGTCCGGCTTGAAGTCGATGGTCGCCTTCGCCTTGCGCCGGCCGCGCTTCTCGGGCGCGCGCTCGACGGCGTTGGAGGCTGCGAGCGCCGGGTCGATCTCCTCGACCAGCTCGATCTCCGAGCGCTCGAGGAAGCCGTGGAGCTCCTCGACGTCAGCCTCGTCCAGATCGATCTCGGCGACCGCGGTGGCAACCTCGGCGAAGGTGAGGACCCCCACCTGCTGCCCCTTGAGCAGAAGGCCCTTCACCTCTTCGAGTTCCTGCATCTCCACTACTGACATCGATGTCCGTTTCTGTCTTTGGTTCGCACCGCGCTGACCGGCACGGTGCTCTCGCAAGGGTCCTCGATCCCGCGGTCCGCTTCTTTAGCCCGGTTGTCGCCGCATGCGACCGCTGGACTCGCTCGGCGAACCTTAAGAGCCGGAGTCTAGGCGCTTATTTTGCGAAGTCTAGGACGGCGGCGCCAGCTCGTCCCGGACTTTTTCCCACTCGGCGTGCGCGCTGCAGGTGGCGCGCTGCGCATCGGATGCGCGTGGTGGCTTGGCAGAGAAGGTAGCCGGTCTCGGGGCGGTTGTCCCGACTTCGTCCGAATAGACTCCCGCGCGGTGAGCGAGAAGAGCGCCGACACGCGCAAGGGCGGACGTGCCAAGAAGGGCGACGACGGCGTCCTGGGCTCCCTGCCGAACACCCGGCCCAACCGGCTCGGGCGCCGGCGCGACGCCGCGGCCCCCGCCGTCCCCGTCAAGCCGGAGGCGGTCGCGGAGGTCGCGCAGGCGGCGAAGGCGGAGAACCCCAGGCCGAAGGCCCCGGGGAAGCCGAAGGCCGCCGCGAAGCCGAAGCGCAAAGAGCCCGCCGTTTCCGGCCCGCGGCCCGTGCGGCCGGCCACCCCGGCGCTCGGCGACACCGCGCCGCCGCAGACCGACCGCCCCGCCGGCGCGCCGCAGAGCGGCACCGAGCTCGTCGCCACCGTCGTCCAGGCGGCGGGCGAGCTCGTCCAGATCGGCTTCACGGTCGGCGGGCAGATCCTCAAGCGCGCGGTCGACCGGCTGCCGAAGCCCTAGGTAGTAGCTGCTAGCTTCCCGCGCGCCGAATCGCCGCGGCTCTGAAACCGCGGCGAGCGGGGGACCCGGTGCGGCGCCGTCGAAAGACGCGCCGCTGGGGCGAATCGGACCACCAGGGTCCGTAGCGCACTGCGCGAGCCACCGACCACCGGCTTCGCCGGCGGTGCCCGCTTCACCTCGCAGGCCACGATCCCATGCTGAGACCGACGCTGCTCATCGCGCTGATCGCGCTCGCCCTGCCCGCCGCCGCGCAGGCCCAGACCGGCGGGGCCGCCGCCCCTGAGCCAGGGGCGATCTCGCTCGCGCCGGCCGACGCCACCGTCGGCGCGGTCACC
>JALYMV010000254.1 GCA_030773575.1 Actinomycetota bacterium | reverse complement strand
GCTCGCGGGCGGCGACGAGGACGCGCTCGTCGCCCGCGCGCAGGCGGGGGACGCCGATGCGCGCGCGGCGCTGGTCGAGGCGCTCCTGCCGCTGATCGGCTCCGCCGCGCGCACCTACCGCGGCTCGGGCGCCGTGCAGCGGATCGAGCTCCTGCAGGAGGGGGTGGTCGGGCTGCTGCGCGCGCTCGAGCGCTACGACCCCGCGCGCGGCGTGCCGTTCTGGGGCTACGCGGCCTGGTGGGTACGCCAGGCGATGCAGCAGCTCGTGGCCGAGCTCACCCGCCCGGCGGTCCTGTCCGACCGCGCACTGCGCCACCTCGCGCGCGTCAAGGACGCCCACGCCGACGCCCTGCGCGAGACGGGGCGTGAGCCCGGCCGCGACGAGCTCGCCGGCCGCGCCGGGCTCACCGGCGAGCAGGTCGACGACCTGATGGCGGTCGAGCGAGCACCGCGCTCGCTCGAGGCGCCGGCCCGCGACGAGGACGGCGGCGGCGCGATCGGCGCGTTCGGCGAGCTGCTCGCCGACCCCCTCGCCGAGGACGAGTACGAGCGCGTCCTGCGCGCGATCGAGACGGAGGAGATACTCGCGCTGCTCTCCGGCCTCTCGGATCGCGAGCGCGACGTCCTGCGCGCCCGCTACGGCCTCGACGGGGAGGAGGAGAGCCTGCGGGCGGTCGCCGGCCGGCTCGGCCTCAGCGCCGAGCGCGTCCGCCAGATCGAGCAGCGCGCGCTCGGCAAGCTCGCCGCCGCGGCCGGCGCGCCGGAGGGTTGACGGCGGCGGGCGGGCGGCCTATTGGCTCACGCAGCCGGCAGTCGACCCCTGGAGGCAACGATGCACGCACCCCACTTCCACCCGACCCACCCGCTCGCCCTGGGGCTCCTCATGCTCATGCTCGCGCTGCTCGCGCTCGCCACCGCCGCTCCCGACCTGAGCACGCTCGACCTCTCCTTCGGCGGCGGCGCCGAGGCGCCCGCGACGGCCGAGCCGGCGGCGCCCGAGTCGACGCTCGCACCCGCCTGGCCGAGCGACCCGACGGTCACGCCGCTCGAGCAGCTCGGCGCTACTCCGCGCTGAGCGCCCGGACGATCCACTCGTCCGGCGGCGCATGCGTCTGCCCGCCGGCGCCCGGATAGAGCCGGCACTTCAGGCCGAAGTCGGTGCGCCCCGCGGCGCCCGGGTGGACGTCGCGGCCGTCGACGCGCACGGTCGGCGAGCCGAGGAAGCGCTCTGCCTCGGCCTGCTCCGCCGACTCGACCGCGCGCAGCTCGACGTCGGCGCGCGCGCCGGCCAGGGCTCGGACGCGCGGCAGCAGCGCCTCGTAGCCGGGGCCGCCGTCGAAGTAGAGAAGCTCGATCGTCACCGTGCGCCATGATGCCAACACGCCAGGCAGGCCGTCGCGCGGCTGCCCCCACTACCCTGCGACGGATGAAGCCTCTGCTCGCCGCCCTCATCTCCGCGCTGCTCCTCGCCGGCTGCGGCGGCGACGGCGACTCCGCCGCCTCGGGCGACGGCGGCGTCGACCGCGCCTTCGTCGCCGACATGGTGCCGCACCACGAGTCGGCCGTCGAGATGGCCGAGATCGCCCAGCAGCGCGGCGAGAGCCCGTTCGTCCGCAAGCTCGCCGCCGACATCATCCGCACGCAGCAGGCCGAGATCGCCACCCTGCGCTCCGAGGACGAGGCGCTTGCCTCCACCGGCGTGAAGCCAGGCTCCCTCGGCGTGCCGGCGCACATGATGGGGATGGACGACGACCCGGCCGCGCTGCGCACCGCCGACCCGTTCGACCGCGCGTTCATCGAGATGATGATCCCCCACCACGAGGGCGCGATCGAGATGGCCAAGGCCGAGATCGCCAAGGGCTCCGACCCCGAGCTCAAGTCGCTCGCCCAGCAGATCATCGACGCCCAGCAGCGCGAGATCGACCAGATGCGCGCCGAGGTCGAGAAGCTCGGCTGAAAGCGGCGCCGGCGCTTGATCGGGCGCCGCTCGACTGTCACGCTCCTGGCATGCGAGGCACCCTCGCCGCGACGCTTGCGGGCTCCGCGGTCCTCCTGCTCGGGCTGGCCCTGGCGCAGGGCGTCGTGTCCGCCTTCGGCGGCGCCTACCTTCTCGTCGCTGCGCCGCTCGCCGGCCTGCTCGTCGCGCTCGTCGTGTTCGGGTTGCTGCGACGCGTCTGCCGGACGGGCAGCCGGTCCGCCCGGCAGCTCGCGTGGACGGGGATCGTGCTCCTGGTGGTCGGCGCGGTCTTCGGCGTGTCCTTCGGCGGCTCCATGCTTCTCTTGCCCGTTGCGCTCCTGACTGTCGCCGCCGCGATCACACCGCAGCCGCCGACCGGGCGCGCGCTGTCACCCGTCGCGTAGGCCAGCCCGCCCGCAAGGCGCGCGGCCAGGCCGCTCCCACGCGCCGTTCCGACGTTCAGGAACCGAGCTCGCAGGTGAACCTCCCGGTGGCGGCGGTCGGCGCCTGCCGCCGTTCTGAGCGATGCGGGCGTCGATCGCTCGCTCCTGCTGGCCGACGAGCCCGTGGCCAGCCTCGACCCCGCATCGCCCGCCGACGTGCTCGACACGCTGCGCTCCGTCGACCGCGAGCGCGGGATCACCGTCCTGTCCAGCCTGCACCAGGTCGACCTCGCCACCCGCTTCGCCGACCGCATCGTCGGCCCGCGCGACGGACGGGTCGTCGTCGACGGCCCGACAGACGACTTCGGCCCCGCCGGCTACGAGCGCATCTTCGGTCGGCCGGCGCAGGCACCGGCCTCCATCGGCTGAGAGGCGCATCCGCGCGCCCCCGCCGCCTGGACGGCGCCGAGCGGCGCGAACCCCTACCGGGTGCGCTTGCGCGCGCTGGCCTTCTTGGTCGCCTTCTTCTTCGCGCAGCCGGCGCGGCGCTTCCCGCGCGCGCCGCGCTTGGGCTTGCGCTTCGCCGCGCAGCGTGCCTTCTTCGGCTTCGCCTTGGACTTGGCCTTCGCGGCCTTGGGCGCGGCCTGGGGCATGGCCTTGGGCGCGGCCTTGGGCTTCGCGGTGGGCGACGACGTGGGCGATGATCCAGGCGACGACCCGGGCGAGGACGCGGGCGACGACGCGGGCGTGGCGCCGGCGGGTAGCGACGGATCGATCTTGAACGAGGGGCTCGCCGGCGACGGGTCGCGACGGCCGGCAAGGTCGATCGCCCGGATGTCGACGGTGTGCCACCCCGGCTGAAGCGCGGGCGTCTGGTACGGGCTCGTGCACGGCTGCCAGTCGGCCCCGCCGGACCGGCACTCGTATCCGGCGATCCCGACCGCATCGCGGCCGGCGAAGCCCACCTTGAGGATCGAGTCCCGGGTCAGGGTAGGCGACCCGCCCGTGATCTCGGTGTCCGGCGCGGTGAGGTCGAGCGTCCACTCGGCGCGCGCCGGCGTCGGATCCGCGTTGCCCTGAGGGTCGACCGCCCGAACGCGCAGCCAGTGGATGCCCTCGCGCGTGCTGTCGACGCGGCGCGGCGCGGTGCAGGCGGTCCACGCCTCGATGCCGTCCATCGAGCACTCGAAGCGGGCGTCGCCCTCGTTCGACGTGAAGGAGACCGTCATGCCGGTCACGTGGGGCGTGATCCCGGGCGCCTGCGTGATGGTCGTGTCCGGATCGAGGATGTCGAGCGACGTCCCTCCCGAGAGCCCGCAGGTCTCGGCCCGGCCGGCGGGCAGGCGACCGCTGAGGTACTCGAGGAAGCTCGCGTACGCCGGCTTGGGCGACGCGTTGCTGTAGAGCAGGCCGTTGTGCACGCCCCAGTAGTCGGCCAAGCCGAGCGTGCTCGCGTCGACGTCCGCGTGGCCGAACCACATGACCTTGTCCAGGTTCCACCGGGAGCGGCAGGCCAGGAGCGTGTCCCACGAGTCGCGCAGGTACGCGGCCTGCGTGGCCTCGCCGACGTTGAACGTATGGGCCGGCCCACCGGTGGCCCAGCTCATCTCGGTGATCCACAGCGGCCGCGACCCGTCGCCCGCCTCGATCGTGACGCGGCGCATCAGGTCGAGGACGCGCTGCGTCCCGGCAGGGTTCTCGGCGTAGCCGTGCACGGCCGCGACGTCGAACGACTTGGCGTATCCCGGCTGCTGGTACAGGGCCCGCAGGAAGGGCTCGAGGAACGCACCGTCGGCGTCGCCCGGCTTCTCGACGAGGCCGGAGGCCACGACGGTGGCGGTCCCGTCGACGCGCTTGATCGTCGACCCGATCGCGGCGAGGAACGCGCTGTAGGCGGACGGCTGGGGGTGCTTGCCGAAGTAGTGCCCGCCGTTGACCTCGTTGCCGACCTGCCACATGACGCGGGGGCGCGACCCGGCGGGCCGGTAGGAGCCGTTCGCGCCGTAGCGCCGCACCGCCTCGGCGACAAAGTCGCGGTACCAGGAGAGCACCGGCTCGTCCTTCGGCGGCGTTTCGACCGAGCCGCATGCCCATTCGGTGCACCCGTTGAGCACGAAGAGCAGGTCGTACCCGTCGCGCGCGGCGCGGTCGACGAGGGCGTCGACGTAGACCCATTTGCGCACGCCCGGCACCTCCTCGACGTCGTCCCACCCCAGCGACGCGCGGAAGACGCGGAGCCCCGATCGCCCGAGCTCGGCCGACTGCGCGTCGCTGGGATGAGACCAGTGCCCGAGGCCGAAGAAGCCGTCGGGGACCTCCGCGGCGCGGGCGGGCGCGGGCGCCGTGACGGTCAGGGCGCCGAGCAGTGCGAGGACAGAGGCGGTGAGGGCGGCGATCCGGCGCCGGGACGAAAGGCTCATGCCTCCTCCATCGGCACGGCCGGCCAAAACCTGCAGCCAGCGTGCGGAGCGCCGGACTCCTGGTCTGGCGGACTACACCTGCGCGCGACGGACCGCCGGCACGGACCGCGTGGCGGCGCCGGGTTCCTGCATCCGGCGACCTTCGACCGAGCGGTCGGGGGAGAGTCCGGAGCGCGCCCGAGAGGATTCGAACCTCTGACCTTCGGTTCCGTAGTTCCACCTTTGGCAGCTGGTTTGGCGGTGTAGAGCGGAGTTTGGTGGTGACGTGGCTGGTTGGGTGGGGTCGCTTTTGCCGAGTTGGGGACATGGTTCGGGACACGGTTTCAGGCATCCGAGAGCGATGCTCGAGCGCCGCGAAATGCGAGGCCGGGCGCAGCCGTCTCCATCATCGACGCGCCGCCCGCCCTAGCTGAGTCTCGCCCCCTTCCGCTGATTGCAGCTCGCGCAGAGGATCTGGAGATTCTCGACTGTGGAAGAACCGCCGAGCGAGAAAGGGATGATGTGGTCGTACTGGATGTCGAAATCGCTACCGCATTCGACGCAACGACGCTCGTCACGGCGAAAGACTTTCTCCCTGACTTCTCTTGGAATTGGTTGTCGCGAGCGTTTGGCTGGAGCAGTGGCTTCGGCGAGAAGCTGGTCGACATCGAGGAAGTCATGGTCGACGGCCTGGATTCCGTGCAGGTCGCGCACCGCCTGTCCGAGGTTGCCTATCTCTAGAAGCGCACGGGCCCGCAGATAACGCACGGCGGTCACAAGGTCGCGGTCGTCATCATCGGCCTGTGCCGCGAGGGTGTGCGCGTGGTTGAGGACCTCGACCGTTGCCGCGAGACGCCCGGTCCGCCAGAGCGACCGGGCCCGGTAGGTCAACGCGATCGCCCGAGTTGCTCCCTCCGCCGGCAGGCGCCCGGTCTCGCGCAGGACCGTCTCGTCGTCGCCGGCCTCGAACGCCACCACAACATCGGCCAGCGCGAGAAGGTCACTGTCGGTCCCGGCGCGCCCCCAAGCGATCCATGCTCGCGCCGCAGTGACCTCGCCGTCGACGAGCAGACGACCGATCAAGGGCAGGACCAGCGCATCGGCATTACCAGCGGTAAAGAAGGAGACCTCGCCGACGCTAACCGAGACCATCGCGTCCAACCAGCGTGGGACGGCCGCAAGATATCGCCCGGCTGCGGGGTCTGAAAGCGCGGCCGCAAGGCGGCCGACGGCGTCCGTACTTTGCGCGGTGCAGCTTAGGAGGCCGGCGAGTATCCGCTGCCATGGAAGGTCATCCGGCCCGGATGACTCCATCCTCTGCTCAAGTTCGGCGAGTACCTCCTCCGGCGACTCGGTCGCCTCGAGTAGTTCCATCCAGTAATCGCGCTCGTCGCGAAGTGGGCTGAGCCTCGCATCTCCCGAGAGGATCTGGCTGTCAAGCTGGAGGGATGCCGAACCTGTGTACTGGTGTCCCTGAGCAGCCGGGAGAGGGATCGGTGGAGGAGACGGGGCGATGAAACCCTCGTCCGGTAGCTCGCCCTGCCGCAACGGGCTGTAGCGCGGCTCGTCGTTGGCCGGTGGATCGCCCTCATCATCGGTCAATAGCTCGGGTAGCGGCACGCCTTCGCCGTACAGCCGGTCCCGTCGCCGTGCCGCTTCGGCGAGCCAAGGAAGCTGTTCCCCATCGTCGAGGTCGCGCCCCACGTGGGCGAGCAACGCGTATATCTCCATCGCGTCGTCGCGCCGGCCGAGCTCCTCCAGGGCTTGCGCTTGCAGGAGCCGGATCTCGAAGCGTCCGCGGTCCTCTCGGTCGTGGCCCTCGGCGGCGGAAACTAGGTCCTCCCATCGATCGACGTCTCGCAGCAGCATGAGCTTGAGTGCGAGGAAGCCCTCAGCGCCGGCGACGCGGTGGGCGTCGTCAGCGAGATTGAGAGCATCATCGGAGCGACCGGCCCGGGCGTAGGCGTAAATGAGCAGGCCCACCGCTCCAAGGCTGTTGATATCGAAGAGGATGTGCCCCTCGTCGGTAAAGCTGAGGGCGATGAGCCAGTCGCCTGATGGCGCGTCAAACGCCGGCTCTGCCAGCGCTCGTTCGAGGGCGGCGATGCCGGCATCTGTATCCCCAGCCTGAAGTGCTATCGCTCCGGCGACGAGCGCCGCCAGGTCGTGGTACTCATTCGAAGGGAGCCCGGTGAGCCGATAGGCCCCCTGCACGTCGCCTCCTTTGAGGAGTTCTAGTGGCTCCGCCAGCGCCGCATCGGGCGCTGGCATATCAGTCAGGTTGAGGTAGACCGCGCCGAGATTCCGGTAGTGCGGGATGATGCGGCACGTAGGCGCCAACCCTGCCAGGCTCTGATCGAGGGTGACCACGGCGCAGATGTTCGCACGAGCGAGATCGCGCGACTACCGCCCCCCGTGAGGACGGTGACCCGGCCAGGGCGACGAGCCGACTGGCTCCGCGCTGTGCAGTAAGACTGTCTCACCGCGTCACCTCCGGCGGCCGCGACGACCGCGAGATTGGCCACCTCGCGGTTTCGCTTGGATTGCAGTCGGCTTTTGAGATCGGACGGTTCTGTGCCCGCCGCGGCGGAAACCCCTCGTCGTGAGGCGAGCCACTTCCTCGATGTCGTCGCGGATGAATCGGCGGTGCCGACCGATCGCGACGGAAGGAAGCCGGTCGCAGAGCCGCCGGGAGGTTGTCAGGCGTCGTCGCTGTCGCGGATCTGGAGGAGGAGCACAACCTCGTCGACGTACGCCTCCAGGCTCTCCGACAGCCACGGCTGGTCGGGGCGATGTTGATAGAAGCGCACGACGCATCCGTCCAAGGCAGCGACGACTACGTCGAACGATCGCGCAGGGAAACGAGAGGCCAACTGATCAGCGAGCGCGTGCGCATAACAGCCGGCCTTGCTCGGCTAGTTCGACTTGATCGCGCGTGCCAACCCGATCCTCGACGTGGATGTGGTTCGTCAGCGCCTCAAGGCCGGTTTCGTCGAGCTTCTGCTGTTGGTCGCGCTTCGGCTCAGGTCCGCGGCCAGCAGTACGCAGTTCCCGCGCTCCACGAACCCGGCACCCACGATTGACCCGAGCGCCCCGTTATGCGATAAGTCCGAACGTCCGCGGGACAACAGCGTGCGCATCGCGCGGTCCGACCTCTCACTAACACGAGTTGCAGTATTAGCGGCCAGACGGGTCTTCAGCCTCAATGGGCGTTCGATTAGCGCCGGCCACGGCGCCGCCTGTTTCGGCTGCGCCCCGGCGTCGGTTTGGCCTGCTCTTGCTCGCGGGATGGTACCGGGATTGATTTCCTGTGAGCAGCGAGCCACGCCTCGATGTCCTCCCGGATGAAGCGGCGGTGCCGGCCGATGGCGACCGAAGGGAGAGGGTCGTGGAGGCGGCGCGCGTACTCGTAGACCGATGAGCGCGGGACGGCGAGCAGCGCGGCGACGTCGTCGGCGTTCAGCAGCGGCTGCGATAGGTCAACTCGGATCGCCTGCATGACCCGATGTCGGACACGAACTGCAGATTGGTCGTAATCGAGGGCTGCGCACGATCCCCTCTCAGCAGGGTGAAGGGGATCGTGCGCTGAAGCGGTTGAGCGCAGCTGCAACAACGACCCACCGCAGGAGCACACCCCTGCACCAAATTGGATGCGCTGCGACACGCGGACCGACCTGTCTCACTCACCCGGACAGAACGGCGAGAACCTCGTCTGGTTGGAACAGCTGGACGCAGTTAGACCGTATGGAGCGGCCGGTGGCCGCGACTTGAACGGGCCGGCACCCCGCTCATAGATGTGCGGGGACTGGGCCGGGGGATGGGCCTCCGGCCGACACCCCAGCTATGGGAGGTGCCGGCGAGATGAACGGTAGTCGGATGGTCGCGGCCGATGTGCACGCCGCGGCGTCGTGGCTGGTCGGGCTCGAGTTGCAGAGTGGCGAACTGTGGCGGCGGCGGGTGAGCGGCCCGCCGAGCCGCGTGCTGGAGGTGGTGGCGGCGTTCGGGCCGGGGACGCGGTTGCTCTATGAGGCCGGGCCGTGTGGGTTCTGGCTGGCCCGCTCGGGCGTCGAGCGCGGGATCGGGGTGGAGGTGTGCGCGCCGGGCTCGATCCCGCGCGCGCCCGGAGATCGGGTCAAGACCGACCGACGCGACGCCGAGCGGCTGTTGCGACTGTGGCGTGCCGGCGAACTGTCGATGGCGCGCATCCCGACCGCGGTCGAGGAGGCGTTCCGCGACCTGGTCCGCGCGCGCGAGGACGCCCGCGGCGATCTGATGCGCCACCGTCACCGGCTCGGCAAGTTCCTGCTGCGCCGCGAGCTGCGCTGCGCTCAGGCCAAGCCGTGGACGCAACGGTGGATGGCCTGGGTCGCCGGCCTAGGCTTCGAGGACCCGTGCGCGCAGGCCACGTTCGTCGACTACCTGTCGGCCGTCCAGGCGGCGGTTGCGCGTCGCGATGCCCTCGATCGCGGACTCGAGGAGGCCTGGCCGACCTCTCCGTTCGCGGTCACGATCGCGCGGCTGCGCTGCTTTCGCGGGATCGACACGCTGAGCGCGTGTGGGCTGGCCGCCGAGATCGGCGACTTCACTCGGTTCGAGCGGCCCAAGCGACTGTCGGGATTTCTCGGGATCGTGCCGTCCGAGCACTCCTCCGGCGAGCGGCGCCGCCAGGGCGCGATCACGAAGGCCGGCCCCATCCACGCCCGACGGCTGCTCGTTGAGGCCGCCCACCACTACCGCCATCGCCCCGCCGTCGGCGCCGCCC
>JALYMV010000253.1 GCA_030773575.1 Actinomycetota bacterium | reverse complement strand
GGCGGTCGCCGTGCGCCGCGTGACCTCGAAGCCCGCCGCGTCGAGCGTCGCGGCGGCGCGGTCGGCGAGCCCCGCGTCACCGTCGGAGCCGGGGCGGCGGTCCGGGAACGCGCGGCCGAGCTCGCGCAGCGAGGCCAGCGCGCGGGCACCGTCGAAGGCGTCGGCCGCGAGCGGCGTGACCGCCGGCCGGGGGCGCCGCTCGAGCGAGAACGCGACCACGAACAGCGCGAGCAGCAGCGGCAGGAACGCCGCCCGGTAGACCCGTGCGTCGAGCATCGGCCCAGGGTACGCGCAGGTGAGGCCTATTCTGGTTTCGCCCGGCCGCCGTCGCAAGCTCCGGCTCTGGGCGACGTCACATGGACCGCCCAGCCCGCATCCTGCTCGTCGACGACGAGCAGCCCATCCAGACCCTTCTCTCGTTCGCGCTCCAGAAGGACGGCTACGAGGTGGTGCAGGCATCCGACGGCCGCGAGGCGCTGGCGCGGTTCGGCGAGCAGACCTTCGATCTCGTCGTGCTCGACGTGATGATGCCCCGCATGGACGGCCTCGAGGTCTGCCGCCGGCTGCGCGCGCAGTCCTCCGTCCCGATCATCATGCTCACCGCCAAGGCGGAGGAGATCGACAAGGTGCTCGGCCTCGAGCTGGGGGCCGACGACTACATCACCAAGCCGTTCTCCATGCGCGAGTTCCGCTCGCGCGTCAAGGCGGCGCTGCGGCGGGCCGGGATGCGCCAGATCGACCCCGACGAGGACCAGCCGATCGAGGTGCTCGAGCTGCGCATCGACCCGGCCAAGCGCGCGGTCACCGTGGCCGGCGAGGCCGTGCAGACCACCTTCGTCGAGTTCGAGATCCTCACCGCGCTGGCGCGCAACCCGGGCCGGGTCTACACCCGCGACATGCTGCTCGCGCGCGTGTGGGGCGACTCCTCCTACCGCGACCCGCGCACGGTCGACGTCCACATCCGGCACCTGCGCGAGAAGCTCGAGCGCGACGCCAAGGAGCCCGACTACATCTTCACGGTGCGCGGTGTCGGCTACCGGTTCCGCGACGCGGCGTGATCGCCCGCTCGCTCCGCTCGCGCCTCGCGGCGATCTTCGGGGTGATCGTCCTCACCGCGATCGCCTTCGTCTACCTGTTCGTCGCCCCGCGCCTCGAGGACTCGCTGCGCGACCAGAAGCTCCGCGATCTCGCCGCGGACTCCCGCCGCGCCGCGCAGCCGCTGCAGGGCGAGCGGCGGCTGACCGACGCCCAGCTCTCCGAGCGCGTGCGCGAGGCGGCCGCCGCGACGAGCGCCCGCGTCGTCGTGCTCGGCTTCTTCCGCGGCGGCCGCGACCAGCTCTTCGCCAAGTCGGACTCCGCCGGCCCGGTGACCGAGCAGGACGAGGTGCTCGAGGACACCCAGGGTCTCGCGCAGTCCGCGCTGCGCAGCGGGCGGATCGAGCGCGGCACGGAGCCGACGCGCAGCGGCCGCCGGGCGCAGACCGCGGTGCCGCTCCGCGGGCGCCGCGGACGCGGGCCGATCGAGTCGGTCGCCGTCTTCTCCTCCGACCTCGGCGACGTGCGCGCCAACGTCGCCTTCATCCGCCGCCAGCTGCTGATCGCCGGCGCGATCGCGCTCCTGCTCGCCCTGCTGGCGGGCTTCCTGGTCGCCCGCGCCCTCGCGGCGCGCGTCCACCGGCTCGAGACCGCCGCGCGCAAGGTCGCCGGGGGCGACTTCTCGGGACGCATCGAGGTCGACTCCGACGACGAGCTCGGGCAGCTCGCCGCCGCCTTCGCCGACATGCAGCAGCAGCTCTCGCGCCTGGACTTCGCTCGCAAGCAGTTCATCGCCACCGCCTCGCACGAGCTGCGCACGCCGGTCTTCTCGCTCGGCGGCTTCCTCGAGCTCATCGAGGACGAGGACCTCGACCCGGAGACGCGCGCCCAGTTCCTCGGGCAGGTGCGCGGGCAGGTCGAGCGGCTGCGAACACTCGCCACGGAGCTCCTGGACCTGTCCCGCCTCGAGTCGGGCGCGCTCGAGCTGCGCCCGGAGCTCACCGACGTGCGCGAGCTCGCCCGCGACGTCGCCGGCGAGTTCACCCCCGCGCTCGCCCGCCATCAGTCCGACCTGGCCGTCGACCTGCCGGCGGAGCCGATCGAGATCGAATGCGACCCGGAACGGGTAGCCCAGGTGCTTCGTATCCTCATCGACAACGCCATCGTGCACACGCCGTCGGGCACCCGCATCGGGATCTCGGCCGCCAGGCGCAACGGGGCGGTGCACGTCGAGGTCCGCGACGCCGGACTCGGCATCAAGCGCCAGACCATGCCGCACATCTTCGAGCCCTTCTACTCCTCCAACGACGCCCAGGGCGCCGGGCTCGGCCTCGCCATCGCGCGCGAGCTGGCCGAGCGCATGGACGGCGAGCTCGCCGTCGAGTCGCTGCCCGGCTCGACGACCTTCGCGCTCAGGCTGCCCGTCTCGTGAGGCGCGCGCGGCTCCTCCCCGTCCTGCTCGCCGGCGCCGGCCTGGCGCTCGCGGGCTGCGGCGGCTTCGGCGACGACGAGGGC
>JALYMV010000252.1 GCA_030773575.1 Actinomycetota bacterium | reverse complement strand
AGCCCGAGCTCCGCCGCCCGCTGGCGCCACGCGAGGCCGCGCGCGCCCGGGCCGCTCCAGGTCGAGAGGTCGTAGCCCTCGCCCCAGGTGGTCACGGGCAGCGGCGGCGCCGCCACGGGCCCGGAGGCCTCGGCCGCCGCCTCGCCGAGCTCGACGACCGGCAGGCCCGCCGCCTCGGCGCGCTCGAGCACCGCCGCCAGCCACGTGACCCCCTCGTGCCACCAGTGCCCGAGCAGCTCGGTGTCGAGCGCACACACGCACAGGCCCCCGCCCCGCAGCCGCTCGGCCACCCGCGCGACGAAGTCCGCCGCGTCCGCGTCGGCCTGCTCGCGCGCCCGCGCCGGGTCGTACGGCGCGCCGTCGACCGCCCACGCGCGGTGGCGGTGCTCCGTCATGCGGTGGGAATCGCGGTAGGCGCCGCGGGAGGGGTAGCCGTCGCGCCCCCATACGAGGTCGATCACCGCGCGATCGACCGGCACGAGCAGCGGACCGGCCGCCGTGCGCAGCGGCCGCAGGTGCTCGGCCGCCCCCTCGCCGTGCACGCCCGTCAGCTCGACACAGGCGACCCGCACGCCGGCCGCCTCTAGCAGCGGGTCGAGCCACGGTGCGTGCGCGCACTCCGGGAGCCAGAGGCCGCCCTCCCACCCGCCCGTCCGCGCCCGGTGGGCGGAGATCCCCGTGGCGAGCTGGAGGCGCACCCCGCCGTCCGTGGCCAGCAGCGGCAGCACCGCATGGGTGGCCGCCGACGTCCAGCTCGCGTGCGCGAGCAGCCGCTCCCCCACCCCGCGCACCCGCCCGGCCGTCGCGGCATAGGCCGCCGCGGAGTGCTCGAGCGCCGCCACCACGCCCGCCTCGGAGCCCGCGGCGGCGATGTCGAGCCGGTGGGACTCCGGCCGGATCTCGCGCAGGAAGGCCTCGCAGCGCTCGAGCGCCCCCGGCGCCTCGAGCTGGTCGGCGAGCACAGGGGTGACCGAGAGCGTCACCCGGCCGGGCGCACCGTCGAGCAGGTCGAGCAGCGGGACGTAGGAGGCGGCGACCGCCTCCCACAGCCACTCCTCGCCGAACGGCCAGGTCCCGAAGCCCTCGACGTAGGGCATGTGGGTGTGGAGGGCGAGGGCCAGGCCGCCGGGGCCGGGCGCCCGGCTCACGGCCGCAGCACGGCGACGAAGTCGAGCGCGCCGTCGAGGCCGGCGGGCCGCAGCGCGAAGTCGCGCACGGAGATGGCCGGCGTGAACCGGTCGTAGAACGGCTTGGTGATCCGCAGCGCCTTGTGGACGTCGTCCCAGCGCGCGCGCTCGATCGCCAGCTGGTGCCAGCGCAGCTTGCGCGCGTGGAAGAGGCCGAGCAGCTCGACCGAGCCGAAGTGGCGCTCACAGAGCTCCCGGTATTCCTCGTGGCGGTACTCCTTGACGTGCCACGGGTTGCCGGACTTCTCCGCCCCCTCCGGCGCGAGCGTCAGCACGTTGGGCGTCGAGACGTAGGCGACGCCGGACGGCCCGATCAGCGAGCGGATCTGCTCGAGCACCGCGTCGGGATCCTGCACGTGCTCGATCGTCTGCAGGAAGACGACGCAGTCGACGTCCCCGCGCCACAGCTCGATCATGTTGCGCTCGAACGTGAGGACGGGCTCGCGGGTGTACTTCAGCCGCGCGTGGTCGTAGGCCTCGGGGTTGGCGTCGACGCCGACGACCGACGCCGCGGTGCGGGCCAGCACCGCGCTGCCGTAGCCCTCCCCGCACGCGAGGTCGACCACGCGCCGCCCGCCGATCCGCGCGGCGATCCACACGTAGACCACGAGGTGGCGCTGGAACCAGTAGTTCTCCTCCGGGACGTCGGGGAGCGTGCGCTCGCCGGTCAGCTGGAGGGGCGGGACGCCCTCGGGCTGGTCGCGCTGGAGGTAGAGCTCGGGGGCCACGGGCGGGCGATCATAGGGCGGGCACCGCGCGGTAGCGCTCGAGCCCCCGCCGGCGCTCGCGCCGGTGGTCGACGACCGGCGAGGGATAATCGACGCCGATCACGCAGCCGGCCATCCGCTGGTCGAGTTCCGTCATCGTCCACGGCTCGGCCAGCCTGCCGGGCGGCACGTCGCGCAGCTCGGGCACCCAGCGGCGCACGTATTCGCCGTCGGGGTCGAAGCGCTCGTGCTGGCGAACCGGGTTGAGCACGCGCCGGAAGGCGGGCGCCGGGTCCACCCCGACCGACGCCACCCACTGCCAGTTGCCGTTGTTCTGCGCGGCGTCGCCGCAGAGCAGGTAGCGCATGAAGTGGGCCTCGCCCAGCCGGTAGTCGAGGTGGAGGCTCTTCGTCAGGAACGAGCCGGCGATCAGCCGCGCGCAGTTGTGCATCCAGCCGCGCGCGAGCAGCTGGCGCATCGCGGCGTCGACTACCGGGACGCCGGTGCGCCCCTCGCGCCAGGCGTCGTAGAGAGATTGGTCCTCGACGGTCTCGAGCGCCTCGAAGCGCCGCTGGAAGGGATGGTGCGCGTTGCCGGGGTGGTGGAGGAGGACGTGGCCGTAGAAGTCACGCCAGGCGACCTGGCGGACGAACGCCTCGCGGCCCTCTCCGCCCTGCTCGCGCGCGCCCGCGACGAGCTCGCGCGGCGAGACGCAGCCGAAGTGCAGGTAGGGCGAGAGCTCCGACGTCCCGCCCGCCAGGCGGTTGTGGCGCTCGGCGTAGGCCCCGAGGTCGTCGCGCAGGAACGCCGCCATCCGCGCACGGCCGGCGCGCTCGCCCGACGGCATGGGGTCGGTGAGCTCCGGCTCGAGGCCGAAGGCGGCGAGCGGCGGGAGCGCACCGGGCTCGAGGCCGGCCGGGACGCGCAACGCCCCCGGCACGCCGTGGACCGGCCGCAGATCGAGTTCGCGCCAGCGGCGATGAAACCGCGAGAAGACGGTGAAGGGCCGCCCGCCGGCGGTGCGCGGCGCGCCGACGTCGTCGAGCACGAAGGCGCCCGGCATCGGCCGCAGCTCCACGCCGGCCTCGGTGAACG
>JALYMV010000251.1 GCA_030773575.1 Actinomycetota bacterium | reverse complement strand
CTCGAGCACCGGGCGGGCCTCTGCGGGCGGCGCGGGCGGCAGCGTCGCGAGGAGCGCCTGGCGCTCGGCCGCGAGCCCCGCAAGGTCTTCCCAGGCCTCCGAGCCGACCAGGCCGGCCTCGCGCTCGGCGAGGGCGATCAGGTGCTCGTAGGGCGCCAGCGCGCTCACGACGCGGCCGCGCCGATCTGCGCCCACGACTCGCGCAGCTCGCTGAGCTGGGCGTTGACCCAGTCGAGCTTGCCGGCGTCGCGCTCCCCGCGGCCCTCGGAGAGCTGGCGCAGGAAGAAGACGTAGAGGCCCTGCAGGTTGGAGGCGATCTCGCCGCCGGCCTCGAGGTTGAGCGTCGCGAGGAGCTCCTCGACGATCATCTCGGCCCGGCGGAGGCGCTCGTCGGCCTCCGTGTTGCGCTCCTCGCGCATGGCCAGGGCCGCCTGGTACAGGAAGCGCCGGGCGCCGTCGTAGAGCATGACGACGAGCCGCTCGGGCGGCGCGGTGAGGATGCTGGCCTCGCGGTAGGCCGTGGTGCTCCGGGACGGTGCGTAGGTCGACAAGGCGATGCTCTCCGGGGGAGGACGGACGGGATGCTCCGTTCATCGGCCCGAGGGGCCGGAGATTGAGCCGCTAGCCGAAGTTCAGCGTGGCGAGCTGGCCCTGCAGCCACGCCTGCTGCGTCTGGGAGGCCTGCATCGCCGACTCCATGGCGGCGAACTGGGCCTTCAGGCGCTTCTCGCGCGCCGCGAGGCGGGACTCGGTGCGCGTCATGAGGTCGTTGAGGCGCTTCTGCTCCTCCGTCGAGCCCTTCAGGCGCGAGTCGATCTCGCCGGTCGTGCCGACCTGCGTCTTGACGAGCGCCTCGACGCGCTGCGCGAACCCGTCGACGCCGCTCTCGCCGCCCAGCAGCTTGCGAACCGCCAGTGGATCGGTGTCGAGCGCCGTGGCCAGCTTCGCGTCGTCGATGACGAGGGTGCCCGAGATAGCGTTCATCCCGGCGCCGATCGCGCCGGTCGAGATGCCGAGGTCGGCGAGCGCGTCGAACTCCGCGGGGTTGCCGGCGACGATGTCGGACATACCCCGGCGCATCGTGTCGAGCATCCGGTTGAGCGGCGAGTCGCCGAAGAGCTGGCCCTTGAGCGCGTCGGCGTTGGTGGCCGGGTCCTGGACCCGCTTCTCGCTGATCTTGGAGCGCGTGGCGTTCACCATCGCGTTGTAGGCCTCGACGAACGCCTTGACCTTGGCCTTGACGGCCTCCTTGTCGACCGAGGGAACGCCGACGTTGATCGTCACGTCCGTGGTCGTCAGGCCCTTGAGGGTGAGCTTGACCCCGGGGATGGCGTTCTCGACGACGTTGGTCGAGGACTCGAGCACGGTCTTGCCGCCGTCGAGGCTGTAGCGCGCGTTCGTCCCCTCTTTGTAGCTCGGGACGTCCTGCTTCACGGTCGCCCCGGTCATCGAGAAGTCGCTCGTGGCGGCGTCGCCGGTGACCCGCGACGACAGCACGAGGGACTTGACATCGGGCTGTGCCGGGTCGAGGGCGACCACGGCCGCGTAGACCGGGAGGTCCGACCGGCCGTTGATCATCGAGGCCACGGAATCGATCGTCGCGTCCGCCGGCACCGCGAGGTCGATCTTGGTCGCGGAGCCCGCCGACGTGAAGCTCAGCGTGTCGCCCGTTGCCGACGGCGTGTAGGCGTAGGTGCGCTGCGTGGAGCTCGCCAGGCCGAGGACCTGGACGGAGGTGGCCCCGATGCCGGCGCCGCCGGTCACCTCGGCGCTCACGCGCGTCGGGTCGGAGGACTCGGCGGTCTGCTTCTGGGTCCACAGCCCCGTCGAGCGCAGGGCTTCGGCGGCCGACTGCAGCGCCGAGAGCTTGGATTGGACGTCCTTGAGGCCCGTGTCCCGGGCCGTGATGCGGGACTTCGAAAGCCGGACGCGCAGCAGGCTCTGCCGCTCGAGCGCCATCAGGCGCTCGACGATGCCGCCGGTGTCGACGCCCGATGCCAGGCCGGAGAGTCCCAGGGAGGCCACGGGCTAGTGCAGCTCCGCCCCGGCCATGACGTGGAGGGCCTCGCTGTTGGGGATCGTCCGCAGGACGTGCCCCTCCATGTCACGCACCTGCACGATGATGCGACCGCTGGCCTCGTCGCGCGAGAAGTGCAGCTCGCGGTTCTGGGCGGCGAGCTCGCTCACGCGCTCGAAGGCGCGGTCGACCTCCGCCAGCGCGTCGGGCGGCGGCGTGGAACTGAGCTCGACGCGGTCGCCTGAGGGAGCCTTCGCGGCCGGGTCCACCGGAGCAGCCGGCGTACTCGGACGCTCCGGTCCCTGGAGGGGCTGGTAGACGGGCTGCGAGAGCCCGAGTTGTCCGATTCCAAGGGTCATGCTCGGTATGTTCGGCCAGCCGGCACAGGACTTGAAAAACGTTTCGCCCGGCCGGATTTCGCTTCGCTCATCCTCTGGGCGACGTCACACGCCCTCAGCCCACGGCCGAGAACAGGACCGCGTCGTCGGCGAGCTGCTGCTTGAGCGTGCGCTTGAGCTGCGAGTGGATCTGGCAGACGCGGCTCTCCGAGACGCCGAGGATGTCGCCGATCTCGCGCAGCGTGAGGTTCTTGACGTAGAGCAGGACGGCCACCTCGCGCTCGCGGCGGGGCAGGCGCTCGAAGGCGGAGCGGAAGCGCTCCTTGGCCTCGGTCACCGTCGCGGCGTGCTCGGGATCGAGGCGGGCGTCGCCGCCGGCGATCGTGTCGAGGCGCTCGACCGTGGTCTCCTCGTCGGAGATGACCAGCGTGTTGAGCGACGTGACGTCCGAGACGGCGATGTCGTCCTCGCGGCGGCGCAGCTCCCCGACGGAGATGCTCAGAGCGGCGGCGAGCTCCTCGCGGGTCGGGCGGCGACCGTGGACGCCGGTGAACTGCTCACGGGCCCGGGCGATGTCGCGCTCCCAGCGGCGCAGGGACCGCGGGGCCCAGTCCTGGCGGCGGAGCTCGTCGAGCACGGCGCCGTGGATGCGGGTCCAGGCGAACTGCTCGAGCGTCGCGCCCTTCTCGGGGTCGTAGCGGTCGATCGAGGCGATGAGGGCCTCGAGGCCGCAGGAGATGAAGTCCTCCACCTCGCAGCGGGCCGGCAGTTCGCGCACCTTCTTGAAGACGATGTACTTCACCAGCGGCGCGTAGGTCATCACCAGACGGTTGCGGACCTGCAGGTCGCCCGTCGCCTTGTACTCGCGCCAGAGGGCGAGCGCGTCGTCGGAGGAGACCCTGCGCGTGGTCTGGGTGGATGAAGGTGCGCTCATGGCGGTGTCGAAGCTCCTGGTGCCGAGGACGGCGGCTGCTCGTTCGGATCGGACGCAGGCTGTATCGGCCCCTCAGCCCGGCCCTACATCACCCGAACGTGGTAATCGGGCCCTAGTACGAGCGTCCAGGGCGTTCACGGGAGGCCTCGCCGTCCAGGGCGTACGCCCAGGCGAGCACCTCGGCCACCGCGGAGAAGAGCTCCTCGGGGATCTCACGGCCGATCTCGAGCGTCTCGAGCGCGCGCACGAGCGCCGGGTCGCGCCGGACGGGAACGCCGGCCTCCTCGGCGATGGCGAGGATCTTCTCCGCCACGTGGCCGCGGCCGGCCGCGGTGACGGACGGCGCCCCCTCGCCGGAGTAGCGCAGCGCGACGGCGCGGTCGGGCGGCTTCTCAGGCATAGGCGTCGAAGGGCTCGCGGCGCGGGAGGACGCGGACGGCGGCCGGCACCCCGAGCCGGGCCTCGAGCGCCGCGCGCAACGGCTCCGCGCGCGCGTGCGCGAGCGCGTAGGCGCCGGCGGGCGCGCCGACGGAGACCCTCACGCCCTCCGGTCCGCGCTCCACGCGGAGGTCCAGGCGCCCGAGCGACGGGGTCTCGTAGGCAAGTGAGACGGCGGGGCGGTCGGAGCCCGCGCCCGGCCGGGACTCACCGCCGCCGTCGGGATCGGCGCCGCGCAGCTGCGCCT
>JALYMV010000250.1 GCA_030773575.1 Actinomycetota bacterium | reverse complement strand
CGCCGCGGCACGGGGCCCGGACGGCCTGCCGGGCCTCGTGCGCGAGCTCTCCGGGGCGTTCGCCGCTCCGGTCCCGGCCTGACGGGCTAGGAGCCGGCTGGGGACTTGCCGCCGGGGGCCGAGGTCGTCTCCGTGCCGACGGGCGGCGTGGTGGCGCCGTCCTTGCCGGCGGCCGGCTTCTTGCCCTTGGCGGCGGCGGAGATCTCCCGACCCGACGTCTTGGCCGCCTGGCTGGCCGGCAGGCGCTCGGTCGCCTTGCCGCCGCCCGCTGGCGGGGTCGCGGCCGTCGTCGGCGGGGCCGGCTTTGGCTGGGGCGGCGAGGAGGACCCGGCGGGCGTGGGCGGCTTGGCCGCCTTCGGCTTTCTCGCCGCCGCCGGCTTCGGCTTGCTCTCGGCCACGGGCTTGGCCTTCGCGGCGGCCTTCGGCTTCGGCGCGGCCGGCTTCGGCTTCGGCGTGGCGGTCGTCGGGGTGCTCGCCTTCGGAGTGGCCTTCGGCGCCGCGGCGGCCTTCGGGGCCTTCGGGGCCATCGGCGGGTCGGGGACCGCCGGGGTGGGCTTGCTCTGCTTCGGGCTCGCGGTGGTCGCCGGCGTCTTCGGCTTGGCCGCCTTGGACTTGGGCTTCGGCCGGGGCGGTGCCGGCTTCGTCGTCGTCGCGCGCGCCTTGGCCGTCTGCTTGGCGCGCTCGGTCGCGGTGGTGGTCGCCTGCTGGGTCGGCTTCGTGCGGGCCGAGGCGTCGCCCTCGTCGCCGCCCAGTCGCTCGCGGACCTTGCCCGCCCCCGCGCCGGCGACCTTGACGCCGGTCTTCAGGGCCTTGTTGAGGATGTTCTTGGGAGTGATCGCCATAGCGGGACGCGTACCGTCCTCGCGGCGCGCATAAACCCGCCGGCCGCTACGGCTTGGCGTCGTAGTCGGACGCGACGTTGTGCGGGAAGCGCTCGGTCAGCCTGCCCTTGTAGACGAACGGCTTCTGCACGTGGCAACCCGGCGTGCCGTTCGTGCCGGTGGTCGGCTCCTTCTCGCCGCCCGCGTTGCGGCAGTCGTGGTTCGCCAGCACCTTGAACTTCGCGCCGGTCGGCGAGGTGAGGACCCCCAGCGGGTTGAGGAAGGCGTTGCCGCGGTTGCTCGCCAGGCGCGTCGGATAGATCGACACGGTCTCCGTCCCCGACGGGCCGAACTGGCGCAGGTAATGCCCGGTTGTGCCGTTCGACGGCCGCTTGACCTTCGCCCCGGTGGCGACCCCGAGGTTCGCGAACATGTCCGACAGCGTGTAGATGTGGACGCCGATGTACTCGAGGACCGGGTTGAACTGCGTCAGGAACGGCGAGACCTCGTTGAGCAGCGGCCGCAGCCCGTCGAAGATCTCCCCCGTCGCCGGCAGCGACTTCTTCGAGATGGTGATGAGCGGGTCGAAGTCGCGGAAGAAGCGCCGCAGGTCCGGGGCGAAGTCGCCCATCGCGTCGAGCGTCGGGTCGAGGTCGTCGAGCGCCGGCTGCAGGTCGCGCAAGAGCGGCTCGGTGCGCCGCGAGAAGCCCTCGAGCTGACGGGCGGTCGCCCGCGACTCGTCGAGGAAGGTCGGAAAGACGCGCCACGTCTCGGCGAAGGCCTCGCGCTCGCGGGAGATCGCCCCGAAGACGTCGTCGGAGGAGGTGATGAGGTTGCGCAGCTGGTCCTCGCGTTCCGTCAGCGCGCCGAACACGACGCCCGTGTTGCGCACGAGCCCGCGGAGCGCACCGCGCTGCTGGTCGAGGACCTCGGTGAGGTCGCCGCCGGACTCCACGAACCCGGGGAAGTTCCCGAAGGCGTCGTTGAGGTCGCGGCCGCGGCCCCGCAGCGCCTCGCCCGTGTCCTGCTGCCAGGTGCGGAACGCCTTGCGCGTGAACGGGTCGAGCGCGCCGAGGATCTCGTCGAGCTCGACCGTGTCGGCCACCCGCCGGTTGGGCAGCCGCCCGCCGTCGGCGAGCACGGGCGCGCCGTCCGTCCCCAGCGTGAGCTCGATGAACGTCTCGCCCAGCAGCGTCTTCTGGCGCAGCGTGGCGCGCGCGTCGCTGTGCAGCGGCGCGTAGCGGCGCTCGAGCTCGATGGTCACCAGCGTGCGGTTGCCGGCCGGGTCGCGGTCCTTGGAGCGCACCTTGCCGACGCTGACGCCGGAGACCCGCACGTCGGCCTCGACCGCGAGCTGGGTGGCCTCCTTGAACGCCACGTCGAAGCGGTAGCCCTGCGGCTTTAGCGGGACGGCGCCGCCGAAGGACAGCCACAGGAACAGGAGCAGCCCGAAGCACGACAGCGCGAAGACCACCATGGTCAGGATCCGCGTGACCGAGGGAGCGGCCTTCTGCATCAGTCCTCCCCCTCCCCGACCGGCGCACGTCGCCGCCGCAGACCTGCGGGTCGTTGAGGATGCCGGTGAGCCCGAGCAGGAACTCGGCGCCGGGCGCGCTCTCCGCCGTCCCCTTGATGACGTTGCACGGGCCGGCGAGCACGAGCGGGCGGAACGGGCCGTGCGCGTCCTGGCCGGAGAAGATCGAGACGGACTGGTGGGCCAGCCACGCGAGCTGGAACAGGTAGCCCTCGTCGCGGCCCTGCTTCTCCGGGCCCTCGCGGCCGTCCTGGTTGTAGCCGAGCAGGTTGAAGAGCCGGTTGAGCTGGTGGACGGTCCGCTTGAGCTCGGGCTCGGCGTCGACGAGGTCGTGGGCGGCCGGGGTGAGCTCGCGCACGAGCGGGCGGGCCTCACGCACGAAGGGCCGGATGTCGGCCTTCAGCAGCGGGGCGATCTCGCGGGCGCTCGGCGCGGTCGCCTTGTTGGCGCGGTTGAGCGCGCGCACCGCGGGCCGCAGCCGCGTGCTCGCCGGCCCGAGGATGGACGCCATGCGGTCGACCTTCTCGAGCGTCCCGGTCGTCTGGCGCAGGGCACCGGGGAGCTTCGCGAACGTCGCCTGGAGGTTGTCGCGCTCGGCGGCGAACTGGCGGAAGACGGTGGCCGAGGAGTCGACGAGCTCGGCGAGGTCGTCGTCCTTGGCCCCGAGCTCCGTGTTGAGCTCGTTGAGCGAGGTGATGAGCCGCCGCAGCTCCGTGCGCCGCTTCGCGACCTGGCCCGACACGAGCTCGATGTCGCGGTAGGTCGGCTCGAAGCGCTTGAGCACCGCGTTGAGGTCGTCGGCGCGGCCCTGCACGCCGCCGCGCGCGCCGTTGAGCAGCAGCTTGAGGTAGTCACGCGTGTCGGCGTCGAGCGCGGAGAAGAACTCGTCCGGGTTGACATCGGGCAGCGTCGAGCCGATCGGCATGACCCAGCCCTCCTTGGCCTGCGGCGCCTGACCCTTGCCCGGCATCAGCTCGACGAACATGTCCTTGAGGCCGGTCTTGGGGCGCAGGAGCCCGGACCAGTTCTCGCGGACGAGGCCCTCGTGCTCGGGGTCGATGTCGAAGGTGATGATCGCCCGGCCGTTCTTCAAGTCGACCTTGGAGATGTCGCCGATCCGCACGCCCGAGACGCGCACGGTCTGCCCCTGGCCCGGCGTGACCGCCTGGCCGGTCGCGAACGTGCCCTTGAGGACGAACGGCTTCTCCTCGATGAGCGGGAAGCGAAGGCACTGCTCGTTGAGGATGTAGACGGACACGCCCGTCGCCACCAGCAGCAGCGCGACGATCGCGATGAAGTCCCCCGCGTGCTCGCGGATCGCGCGCTTCACGGCAGGTCGGCCCGGAGTTGCCGGGCAGGTGGGGGTCGACCACGATCTTGAACTTCTTGTCGCCGTAGGTGTTCAGGCGCTCGACGTAGCCGCGCTGGCCCGACTCGCAGTCGGCGTTGCCCTGGTTGTCCACCGCCGCCGAGTAGTTGTTGGAGTGCAGGAACTGCGGCACGTTGTTGCCCTGCACGCCCTCGCCGTTGGCCGGCTCGGTGGCGCCGAGCGACGTCACGCCGTTGGTCTGGCGCGAGGCCTGGTTGAGCAGCGTGCGCTGCGCGCCGCCGGTCGGATCGGGCTCCGTGAGGTGCTCGGCGATGTGCGTCCAGGAGTAGTTGAAGTAGTTGCAGACCGTGATGTAGGGCCCGAGGAACTTCACGCTCGGGTTCAGCGTCCCGACCGTGGCGGTGAGGCCGCGGAACGCCGAGCCGGTGCCGGGCGACGACATCAGGCGCTCGAGCGAGCCGAACATGTCGCGCAGCGGCTCGTTGATCTCGGGCGAGCGCACGAGCACGGGCTGACCCTCCTCGAGCGCCGGGACGATCCGCGGCAGCGTCGACGGCAGCCGCGCCGCCGCGCGCTCCAGCGAGCGCGAGAAGTCGCGGAACTCCGCCAGGAACGGACGCTGGACCCGGAAGGAGCGGATCGAGTCCTTCATGGTGGGGACGGACCTGGTGATCGTGTCGCGCAGCGCCTGCGGGTCGCGCGACCACGCCTCGAAGGTGTTGGCGCTCGTGGTGAACTGGCGCGAGTAGCGCTCGGCGACCGGTGCGACGACGCGGGTGAAGTCGCCGAGCTCGCCGAAGAAGTCCGCGAGGTTGGTCTCCGGCGCCGACAGGTTGCGCATCACGGTCTCGAGGAACTGCAGGAAGCGCGGCGCTTGAGCGATCGTGCGGTTGAGGCTGACGCCGCGCTCGGCCAGGGCGTCGCCCACGCCGCGCAGAGATCGCCGCGAGCCGGTCCGCGTGCGCTCGTCGAAGATCCCGTAGAACTCGTCGAGCTCGACGGTGATCGCCGCGCGCCCGACCGGCAGCGTGTCGCCGTCGCGGAAGTCGCGCTTCGCGGTTCCCCGCTGGATCTCGACGTACTTGAGGCCGAGGACCGATCGCGGCCGGATGGCGACCTTCGAGTCGATCGGGATGTCGGAGTTCTTCTGGTCGAGCTTGAGCGTCGCCAGCGCGCCGACCTTGCCGCTCCGCAGGGGCAGCGCCTTCATGTCGGAGACGATGCCGACGCGGTAGCCGCCCTCGCGGACCTCGTTGCCCGGCAGCAGGTTCGCGCCGTTGGGCAGCTCGATGTTGAGCTGCTTCGTCGGCACGAACGGCAGGCCGCGGTTGGCGTTGTAGGAGAGGAAGACCGCCACGTTGACCACGAGCAGCGTGATCGCCCCGACCAGGACGGGGGATGCGAAGAGGCCGCCTGAGGACTTCACTCTCATGGGCCCAGGAGGAAGTCGAGGAGGCCGGAGTCGCTCTTGCCCGGCAGGTCGGGCGTGCCGTTCGGGAGCGTCTTGTCGAGCAGCTCCTCGACGGCCGGCGGCAGCTGGACGTCGGGGACGCCGGGGAGCCCCGGAACATCCTCGGCGCGGCCCCCGCCGCCGCCCGAGGACGGGGCGTCGGGCGAGCCGGGACGCGCGGGCTCGTCGTCGCGCTCGCCGCCGT
>JALYMV010000249.1 GCA_030773575.1 Actinomycetota bacterium | reverse complement strand
CGCCCTACGCCGCGCCGAGCAGCTTGGCCGCCTCGAGGAGGGTCTTGACCTCCGCGGTCGGCTTCTTCTGGCCCGGCTCGAGGACCTCCTTCTTCCGGTTGACCCAGATGACGGGGATCTTCTCCTTCAGGCACGGCTCGACGTCGTGGTAGTAGCTCGCCGCCACGTGGACCCAGCCCTTCTTGGAGCCCAGGCGCCGCCCGCACTCCTTGAAGTGGGCGGGATCGGGCTTGTAGGACCGCACCTGCTGCGCGGTGACGACGAGGTCGAAGTCCGTCTTGAAGTGCCGGCGCGTGAGGCCGAGCAGCTTGTCGTCGATGTTCGAGATCAGCCCGGTCGAGTACTTCTTGGAGAAGCGCGCGAGCTGGGTGTTGGTCTCCTTGAACGGCTTCCACCGCGGGATGGACTCGGGCAGGAACCCGGAGCGCGAGGGCTCGAGCGGCCAGCCGAGCTCCTTGGAGATCTGGACGGCGGTGCGGCGCAGGACCTCGGCGTAGAGCTCGTAGGAACCGCCCTCGATGTCGCGCTGGATCGAGTGGAAGAGCGGGATGAGCTCGTCGCGGTTGATCGTGAAGCCGTCGCGCTCGGCCTCCTTGCCGAAGGCCTCGTACGCGCCGGTCTCCCAGTCGATCAGCGTGCCGTAGACGTCGAAGGAGACGAAGGTGATGTCCTTGGGGAGAGCCATGAGCGGGCGACAGGCTACAGTGCCGCCTCGCTCATGGACCTCCTCGAGTATCAGGGCAAGCAGCTCTTCGCGCGCCACGGCGTCCCGGTCCCCACCGGGTCGCCGGCGACCACCGTCGACGAGGCGGTCGCCGCCGCGGACGAGATCGGCTACCCCTGCGTCGTCAAGGCGCAGGTCCTCATCGGCGGCCGCGGGAAGGCCGGCGGCATCAAGGTCGCCAACGACCGCCAGGAGGCCGAGGAGCACGCCAGGGCCATCCTCGGAATGGACATCCGCGGCTTCACGGTCCACGAGGTCTGGCTCGAGGCGGCGTCGGACATCGCCGTCGAGTACTACACCTCGATCGTCTTCGACCGGGCGGCCAAGAAGCCGCTCGTCCTGCTGTCCACGCAGGGCGGCATGGACATCGAGGAGGTCGCCGAGAAGGACCCGGAGGCGATCGCCCGCCTCCATGTCGACCCGCTCCTCGGCTTCCAGGACTTCCACGCCCGCCGCCTCGCCTACGAGGCCGGGATCGACGCCGACGTCATCCGCCCGGTCGGCGCGCTGCTGACCAGGCTCTACGAGGCGTTCGTGGCCGAGGAGGCCATGCTCGTCGAGGTCAACCCGCTGATCGTCACGGGCGCGCGCGAGGTCGTCGCGCTCGACGCGAAGGTCACCCTCGACGACAACTCGCTCTTCCGCCACCCGCAGAACGCCGAGCTGCGCAACCCGAGCGCCGAGGACCCGCAGGAGCGGATGGCCAAGGAGCGCGGGCTCACCTACGTCTCCCTCGACGGCGACATCGGCATCCTCGGCAACGGCGCCGGGCTCGTGATGTCGACGCTCGACGTGGTCGCCCAGGCGGGCGGCAGGCCGGCGAACTTCCTCGACGCGGGCGGCGGCTCGAAGGCCGAGGCGATCACCAGCGCGGTCGAGGTGATCCTCAACAACCCGGACGTCAAGGCCGTCCTCTTCAACATCTTCGGCGGCATCACGCGCTGCGACGAGGTGGCGCGCGGCCTCATCGAGGCCTTCGGCCAGATCGACGTGAAGGTGCCGTTCGTCGTCCGCCTCGACGGCACGAACGACGAGGAGGGCCGGAAGCTGCTCGCGGAGGCGCGTCTCCCACACGTCCACACGGAGTCCACGATGCTCGACGCCGCGAACCGCGTGGTCGAGCTGGCGAAGGGTTGATCAAAATGGCCGTCCTGGTCGACAACGACACGAAGCTCTGCGTCTCGGGCATCACGGGGCGCGAGGGCACCTTCCACTCGCTCAACAACCGCAGCTACGGCACGCAGGTCGTCGCCGGCGTCACCCCCAACAAGGGCGGCCAGGACGTCGAGGGCATCCCCGTCTTCAACACGTTCCACGACGCGGTCGCCGAGACGGGCGCCAACACGGCGATGGTCTTCGTCCCGCCGCGCTTCGCCGCCGACTCGATCCTCGAGGCCGAGGACGCCGGCATCTCGCTGATCATCGCGATCACCGAGGGCATCCCCGCCCACGACGAGCTGCGCGTCTACAACCACCTCGCACGGAATCCGGCCGTCCGCCTGGTCGGCCCGAACTGCCCCGGCATCCTCTCGCCGGGCAAGGCCAACGTCGGGATCATCCCCGCCTCCTTCTTCAAGGAGGGCAACGTCGGCGTCGTCTCGCGCTCGGGCACGCTGACCTACCAGATCGGCAACGAGCTCGCCCAGCGCGGCTTCGGCAACTCGACGATCGTCGGGATCGGCGGCGACCCCGTCCCCGGCTCCTCGTTCATCGACATCATCGCCCTGTTCGAGGAGGACCGCGAGACGGAGCTCATCGTGATGAGCGGAGAGATCGGCGGCTCGGCCGAGGAGGAGGCCGCGGAGTTCATCGCGGAGCACGTGAGCAAGCCGGTGGTCGGCTACATCGCGGGCGTGACCGCCCCTCCCGGCAAGACGATGGGCCACGCCGGCGCGATCGTGTCCGGCTCCAGCGGCGGCGCCGAGGCGAAGATCGCGGCGCTCGAGGAACGCGGCGTCCGGGTCGGCCGGACGCCGACCGCGGTGGCGGAGATCGCCGCCGAGATCGCCGGCTCGCTGGCGCGCTAGGGGCGCTCGGCGGGCGTGAGCGCGGGCCGGTCGCCTCGCCACCAACATCCGAGTGCGCACTTGACCACGCATGCGGTGGTCAACCGCGCACTCGAGCCGGCAACCGAGGCGGTCCGCACCGGCCGGATCACCCGCCGCTCGCGCTAGCCGAGCACCGG
>JALYMV010000248.1 GCA_030773575.1 Actinomycetota bacterium | reverse complement strand
CGCCTTGCGGGCTCGCAGGCGCGCGACGGCGCCCTCGTCGGCCGCATCGCACGCGAGATGCCAGCCGCCGAGGCCCTTGACCGCGAGGATCCCGCCGCCGCGCAGCAGGAGGACGGCCTCGTCGAGGTCCATCGAGAGGCGCGGACCGCACTTCGGGCAGGCGATGGCCTCCGCGTGGAATCGCCGGTCGGCCGGGTCCTCGTACTCCGCGCGGCACTCCGGGCAGAGGGGGAAGCCGGCCAGGGAGGTGCGCTCTCGGTCGTAGGGGAGCTCGCGGACGACCGTGAAGCGGGGGCCGCACGCCGTGCAGGCCAGGAACGGATAGCGATGGCGCCGGTCGCGCGGGTCGAACAGCTCGCGCAGGCAGTCGTCGCAGGTGGCGAGGTCGGGGCCGACGGCGGGCGCGGCGTCGCCCGCGCGGCTGGCGGCGATCGCGAAGCCGTGCTCGCCGCGCGCCTCGATGGCCGCCTCGGTCAGGCGGTCGATGTGCGCCGCCGCGGGCGCATCGCGCACGAGGGCGGCGGCGAATGCGTCGAGCGCATCGGGGTCCCCCTCGACCTCGACCTCGACCCCCCAGCCGGTGTTGCCGACGTGGCCCGCGAGCCCGTGCCGGTCGGCAAGGGTGCGGACGAACGGCCGGAAGCCTACACCCTGCACGATCCCGGCGATCTCGTAGCGCCGCCGTCGGACGGTCGTCTGGGCTGCGGCCGTCACGGCGGCTACGGCGTGCTCGGCTTCTGGAGGTCGTCGGCCGAGTCGATGCCCGCGCCGTCGCCGGCCGCCTCGCCGGCCTGCGGCGCGCCGACGACATCCTGGAGTGCGGCGGCGACGCCCTCGAGCGCGCCGTTGATGTCGCGCAGCCGCGGGCCGATCGGCGCGGTCTGGGTCTCGATCGCCCGGACGCCGAAGGTGATCTTGCCGAGGGTCGCCGAGACGCTCCGCAGCCGGGCGGCGATCGCGATCAGGTAGCCGGCCAGCACGGCCACCAGCAGGCCGACCTCGCCCAGCGTCGCGGCGATCAGCGTCTTGCGGCCGTTCATGGTGTGGACCCTCCGTTCGCTTCGCGATGACGCTCGAGCTCCTCGAGCAGCGCCACGCCGCCGTCGCGCGTCCCGTCCAGGAGGTGCGCGGCCTGGGTGTTCTGCGCGAGGCGCTTGCCCGCCGTCCAGACGTCCTCGACCGAGCGCTCGACGTCGACCGCGGCGCGCCGGAGCGCCTCGAGCAGCCCCCACACCGCCCCGGCCACGACGAGCCCGCCGACGAGGGAGGCCCGCCAGGCGGCGAGGTCGGGATCGCTTACTCCGCGCCTCATCGCGGGACCGCCCCGAGCTTCTGGAGGTACGCCACCGCGAGGCCGGGGACGGCGGCGCCGAGCTCGTGCGTGCGGGCGAGCTCCTCGGCGCCGTCGAGGTTCGACGCGATCGCCAGCCCGGCGTCGAGGATGTCGCCGGCGTAGCGGTCGATCTCCTTCGCCGGGGTGATCACCCGCCCGAACAGGGCGACGACGAGCCCGAGCACCGGGACGCCGGCCGCGAGGCCCAGCCATGCCGCCGTGCGGCCGTTCACGCGCTCTCGAGCCCCTCGCGGACCGCCCGGAGGTCGGCCGCGATGCTGCCTGCCGCGGCGTTCGTCCGGGTGAGGTCGAAGAGCACGTCCGTGTTGTGCCGCGCGCCGTCGAGTGCGCGCGTGATGTCCTCGGCCTGTCCGACGATCCGCCGGCAGAGGGCGATGATGGCGATGAGCAGGGATGCGGCGATGGCCACCACCACCGCCCCCAGTCCCCATCCCATGACCCAGCGGTTCACGCCGCTAGGTGTACCACACACACAGAGCGCCGGCCACCCCCAGCCGAGCGGGCCGGCGGCCGCTCAGGGGGTCGTGGGATGCGGCAGCTCGTCCGACGTCTCGATGCCCGCGCTCGGGCCGCCGGAGGAGGGGTCTGCCGGCGCCGGCGTCGTGTCACCCACGATCTCCTGGAGAGCGCCGGCGACCTGCCCGAGCGCGCCGTTGACGGCGCCGAGGGCGGGGCCGATCGGCGCGGTCTGCGACTCGATGGCCCGGACGCCGAAGGTCACGAGCCCGAGGGTCGAGGAGACCTTGCGCAGCGTGGCGGCGATGGCGATGAGATAGCCCGCCAGCACGACGACGAGCAGCAGGACCTCGACGAGCGTGAGGACGATCAGGAGGGTGTTCACGGTTGGCTCCTTGCGAGGTCGCGGTGGTGCTCCACTTCTTCGACGAGCTCCGTCCCACGGGCGACGGTCGCCCCCAGGAGGTGGGAGGTCTGGGTGTTCTGGGCGACGCGCTGTCCCATCGCCCAGAGCTCCGAGACGTCGGTGTCGATCTGCCGGACGGTCCGGCGCAGGGCCTCGAGGAGGCCCCAGACGACCAGGGCGACGACGAGCCCGATCGCGAGGGTGATCCACCAGGCGGTCTGGTTGGAGGTCAAGGCGATCACCGTCATGACACCAGCCCCAGCTTGCGCAGGTAGCCGACGGCGAGGCCCGGCACCGCGCCTCCCAGCTCGCGGGTCGTGGCGAGCTGGTCCGTCCCGTCCAGGTTCGTCGCGATCCCCACGCCGGCCGTGAGGATGTCGCCGGCGTAGCGGTCGATCTCGCGCGCCGGGCGGAGGACGCGGTCGAAGAGCACGATGACGAGCAGCAGGACGACCACGCCGACGAGCAGCCCGACGAGGGCGAGCACGGCGATCCCCGTGGAGACGGCGAGCGGCGTCATGAGGTGAGCATCCTTCGCGCGGCGGCCAGCTGCCGGGTGATGCGGTCCGCGGTGTGATTGGTCGCCCGCACGTCCCACAACGCATCCGTGTTGGCCCGTGCGCCGTCGAGCGCCCGGGTGATGTCGGTCGCCTGGCGCGAGATGCGGCGGCCGAGGGCGATGATGGTGAGCAGGAGCCCGGCGGCGAGGAGCACGACGACGAGCCCGATCGCCCAGCCGACGTACCAGCCCCAGGCCAGCGCCAGGACGGTCATCGCCGCGCCGGCTCCGCGTCGTCGCGGATGACGGAGCGGGCGTAGTTCGCGAGGGTCGTCGACTGCGAGAGGTCGACCCCGTGCGCCTCGCGGGCGTGCTCGACCGCCTTGGCGAGGACCTCCTCCTCCGTTTCCCCCGTGACCTGGGCCTTGCACACGACCCCGGCGTCCCGGCAGGCGAAGCTCTTCATTCGTCCCTCTCCCGTGCTCGTTACAGTCAGCACAGTGTGTATCAGACACCTAGCTGACGATCCACACCATGCGAGGCGCGTTCCGAGTTGACCCGACGCCGCGCAGCGAGTAGATGTTCCGGACACACAGCTTGGCGACGTGGGGGAGGAAGCGGTGGCAACCCAGACTTCGAGGAAGACGCCGGCCGAGCGGCTGCTGGACGCTCTCGGCCCGATCGACCGCTTCAACGAGGGCTACGGCGACTTCGGCTCACCGGCCCGGATGACCATGGAGGAGTACCTCGAGCCGCACGCGGTCGCCGACGAGGCGACGCGCCTGGGCCCGCTCGAGAAGGTCCATCTCTTCTGGTTCGCGGGGATGAGCTGCGACGGGTGCAGCGTCGCGGTCACCGGCGCGCAGGCGCCGACGCTCGAGGGCCTGATGATGGGGGCGCACCCCGGCCTTCCGCGCGTCGTCGTCCACCACCCCGTCCTCAACCTCGAGTCCGGCCCGTCCTACGAGCGAGCCGCGGAGCAGGCGATCCAGGGCACCCTCGACGCGCCGTTCGTCGTCGTCCTCGAGGGCTCGAACACCGACGAGACGATCGCCCTCGCGGACGGCGGCTACTGGTCGGGGCAGGGCGAGGAGCCGTGGGGGCCCGGCGGCAAGGAGCGGACGGTCACGGCCGACGAGTGGATCGCGCGCATGGCGCCCAACGCCGCGGCGATGATCGCCATCGGCACCTGCGCGACGTGGGGCGGGATCCCCTCAGCCACCGGCAACCCCACCGGCGCGATGAGCCTCATGGACTTCCTGGGCCAGGACTACCGCTCGACGTTCGGCGTCCCCGTGGTCAACGTCCCGGGCTGCCCGCCCATCGGCGACAACTTCACCGAGGCGGTCGCGGCGATCGTCTACTTCCTGCAGGGCTTCGGGCCGCTGCCCGAGTTCGACGAGCTCGGCCGCCCGGCCTGGCAGTTCGGCGAGACGGTGCACCGTCACTGCACGCGCGGCGCCTACTACGAGGAGGGCAACTTCGCGCGCGAGTTCGGCGACAAGGAGTGCCTCGTCGAGATGGGCTGCTGGGGCCCCGTCGTCAACTGCAACATCACGTCCCGCGGCCACCAGAGCCACGTCGGCGGCTGCATGAACGCCGGCGGCGCCTGCATCGGCTGCACGATGCCCGGCTTCCCCGACAAGTTCACGCCGTTCCACAAGGCGCCGCCGGGCTCGCTCGTGTCCTCGACGGCGTCGCGCATGCTCGGCAGCATCATCCGCCCGCTGCGCGAGCACTCCAACGACCACCTCAACCGCGAGGTGCGCTGGGACCTCGAGGGCCACGTGCCGAGCGGCTGGGCGCGCGAGCACTCCGAGCCCAACGCGGTGCAGAAGCTCAGCCACAGGTTCTACGACCGCCTGCGCAGGACGACCGACGGCGGCCAGCGCAGCGGGGAGACCTGGGGCCGGCGCGACGAGATCACCCTCAGGAAGGACCCGTCGGACGACCGCGTGCTGCCCGGCGGCGAGGACGAGAAGATCCCCGCGAAGGAAGGGCGCTAGCCACCGTGTGCTTCAAGAACCTCCCGATCGAGTTCGACGACGGCGGCGTCGCCACGCTGCGCGGCGGCATCCCCGATCCGTACTCGGTGACGGTCTCCAAGCCCCACGTGGGCTTGAGCAACGACGAGCAGCGCGAGCAGATCGAGCGACTGGTCGCCTCCAACGGCCACATCCGCGAGATCAACATGGACCCGGTCACCCGCGTGGCCGGCGCGATCGCGATCAACATCGCGGCCAACCTCAACGAGGGCAAGTACCTCGACGCGCGCTCGCAGGCCACGCTGTTCCGCGGCTACGAGGTGATCCTCATGGGCCGTGACCCGCGCGACGCCGTCTTCATCTCCTCGCGCGCCTGCGGCGTGTGCGGCGGAGTGCACTCGCATGCCTCGGCCTACGCGATCGAGATGGCCATGGGCATCGACGTCCCGCCGATGGGGACCGTCGTGCGCAACCTCGGCGAGACGGCCGAGATGGGCTATGACAATCCGCTGCACCTCTACCTGCTCGCCGGCCCGGACTACTCGGAGATCGTCGTCAAGGCCACGAACCCGGAGATCTGGGAGAGGGCCAAGACCTGGAGCTGCCCCGGCGTCGAGCACCACGGCTTCAGGACGATGGCCGACCTGATGAGCGCGCTCAACCCGCTCACGGGCAAGCTGTACCGGGAGGGACTCGACTTCACCCGCCTGGCGCGCGAGATGTTCGTGCTGCTCCACGGCAAGTTCCCGCATCCGCAGGCGATCGTGCCGGGCGGCGTCGCCTCGACGATCTCGCTGCAGGTGCTCAACGAGTACCAGGCCAAGCTCGGCCGCATCTTCGACTACGCGCAGCGCCTCGTCGCCGTCTGGGACGACATCCCGGAGTTCTTCTACGAGTGCGACGAGCGCTACAAGCTCGTGGGCTCGCGGCCGGTCAACATGATCGACCTCGGGTACTGGGACGACCCCTACTCCTACGACGCCAAGTACGAGAACTGCAACGAGTGGGGCGCCAAGCGGTGGTCGACGCCGGGGGCGATCATCGACGGCGAGCTCGTCACGACGCGCCTGACGGACCTCAACATGGGCATCGAGGAGTTCGTCGAGCACTCCTACTACGAGCAGTGGGCCGGCGACCGCTACAAGACCGACCCACTCGGCAATCCGCTCTCGCCCTACCACGCGTGGAACAAGCAGACCCTTCCCAAGCCGAGCGGCAAGAGCTGGAAGGAGAAGTACACGTGGGCCTGCGCGCCGCGCTGGGATCGCCATGTCGTCGAGGCGGGCGCCTACAACCGGCTCTTCATCACGGCGATGGCCCAGCAGATGCCGGAGAACGACTTCATCGAGGCGACCGGGCGGAGCCTGCGGATGCGCGTGCCCAAGGGCTTCACGAAGGCGGCCGAGGTGGAGTGGAAGATCCCCGACAGCTGGAACGCGTTCGAGCGCAACCGGGGCCGCGCCTACCACTACCTGTTCTCCCAGCTGGTCTCCATGGCCAACCTCCTGGAGGCCTACAAGCTGCTGCGCGCCGGGGAGACGAAGGTCGCCTCCCACAACCACAGGGAGCTCGAGAAGGCGATCCCCAAGGACGAGCGGCGCGGCGTGGGGTTCTGGGGCGCGGGGCGCGGCTACCTCAGCCACCACCTGGTGATGGACAACGGGAAGCTGACGAACTACCAGATCAACACGCCGTCGACGCTCAACGCGTCGCCCCGCGACCCGTGGGGGCAGGCCGGCCCCTACGAGGAGGCGGTGCAGAACACGCCGATCCTCGAGAAGTTCTCCGACCCGTCGCAGTTCACCTCGATCGACATGCTGCGGGCCGTCCGGTCCTTCGACCCATGCATGCCGTGCACGACCCACACCGCGACGGGGAACGGCACGGTGGTCGGGCAGGTCAACACCTGCTCCTGCGGGGCCGACTGAGAACCGGCGCGTGATCCTCGTCGCCGGCGTCGCCGAGCTGTTCCAGGGCGACCTGGATGTCGGGCGCCGCGCCGTCGAGCGCCTCGCGGCGGAGGGCCTCGGCGACGGCGTCGTGGTCGAGGAGCTCTCCTATGGCGGCGTGGCGGTCGCCCAGCGGCTCGAGGACCTGCAGCCCGAGGTCCTGGTGCTGATCGCCGGGCACGCGCGCGGACGGGTGCCCGGCAGCGTCGAGCGGCGCGAGATCGGGCCGCCCGAGCTGACCCCCGCCGAGCTGCAGCTCGCGGTGGGCGACGCCGTCACGGGCTACGTGACGATCGACCTGCTCGTCGAGGTGGCGCAGGCCTTCGGCGTGCTGCCCGGACGGACGGTGTGCTTCGAGGTCGAGCCGGCCAGCGTCGAGCCCTCCGAGGAGCTGACCGCCACGGCCGAGGCGGGGCTCGAGGAGGCGCTCGGGCTCGTGCGCGCCGAGGTCGCGGCCCTGCGCGAGAGCCTCGCGGGAGGCTGAGCCTAGTACGCGCGGTCGGAAGTTCTGGCCGGATCCTGGCCCGTGGCTGGGCGTGGCTGGCGGTCGCCGCTGCCCGGCTGCGTATCGGGAATACGTGGGCGGGCAGCGGCGGCCGTCAGGCGCGTCCAGACGCCGCCAGGGACGCCCAGAACTTGCGGACGCGTGTGCTAGTCGCCGGACGCCGCGTCCGGCCTCGTGAGGCCGGCGAGATGCTGGGGGCGCACGGCGATCCGGCTGCCGTCTGATCGCTCGACCACGAGCGCCCCGTCCTCGACCACGCTCACCGCGGTGCCGGCGATCTGCACGCCGTCGGGCCACATCGGCGCGATGTGGGCGACGACGTCGCGCCCGATCGTCGTGCACCGCTCCCGGAAGCGGGCGAGCGCCTCGGCGTCGGGCACCTGCACCGCCTCGACCGCGGCGGCGAGCCGGGCGAGCAGCGGCCCGCGCGGGGCCGGGACGTCGTAGAGGAGCAGGTTGGCCACGACCCAGGCGACCCCCTCGGCGCCGAGCCCGGCGTGACCGGCGACCTCGGCGGCGAGCCGCCCGCCGAGCCGGAT
>JALYMV010000247.1 GCA_030773575.1 Actinomycetota bacterium | reverse complement strand
GCGGCGCTGCCCGGGAGGCGACGGCGGGGCGATCGCCCAGCGGGAGGTCCGCGGCCGGCCGGCGATCCTCGTCTGAGTCGAGGAGGAGCGTCCCGACGGCCAGGGCGCCGAGCGCGGCGAGGACGACGCCGGCGGCGGCGCGTGCCGCCGAGGCACGGACGATGGCGGCGAGCAGGCCGCCGGCCAGGAGGCCGTAGAGGGCCAGCACGACGCCCGAGACGTTCGTGCCCAGGGCGAGGCCGAGGCCGACCACCATGCCGATGAGCGCGTAGGGAGCGAGGGGCCGCATGGGTCAGCTCCGGCGGTGGCGCCCGCGCCCGATCATCCCGAGCGCGAGAGCGACGCCGATGAGCCCGAAGCAGACCGCGATGGTGAGGACGATCCGGTCGGCTCGATCGGTGCGGCTCATCTGGATCGCGAGCCAGACGATGAACGCGCCGAGTGCCACGATCGCCGTGAGGGTCCAAGGGGTGCCGCGCTGCATGTCCTCCGGATGGCCGGTCGCGCCCACGTCCACCACGCGACCGTCCGTCCGATTACGGCTCGTCGGCGAGGTGTGCCCGCGACGGCTCGTCGTCGCGGGCACGGGTCGACCCTTCCTCCCGCGCGCGGCTTCGAGCGTTCGCCCGTCATGTGACGGACGAGCCGGGAGGAGGGGTCGGCCCGAGCTGGGCGGACCGGCTCCTCTCGTCAGACCAGGAGCCCGATGGCGGCCACCACCACGAGAGCGAGCAGGATGGCCGAGCCGATCACCTTGACCCGCGCGTTGCGCAACTGGCGGGGGCTTCGTCCCGGCGGCGTCCAGAGCCGTTCACGGAAAAGCCGTTGGACGGGTCGTGCCGGCATGGTGGCCGATTGCCCCTCCTAGCGCCCGCGCTCGCTCTGACCGTCATTCGGCGCACGGCGTGCGCCGAATGACGGCGGACTTCGGCGATGCGCGGCTCGGGGTACATGAAAGCTCGTTTCGACGCCGAGCCCGGGGCCCTCACGCTGCCGCACCAGTCCCATCGACCACACTCGCGAGCCGTCCTGCGCTATGCCGCCGGCTGGCTCGTCGCCGGCCTGGCGGCGGTCGGACTTGCCTTCGCCCTCCTGCGCCTGGGTGGCGACGAGGAGGTCAGTCTCCCGCCGGTCCGGCAGACGGACTTCACCGAGGCGGCGGTCGCGGCGGGCTGCGAGCTGCGCGGAGACCGCCCGGCGCAGCGTCTCGCGCCCCCGGTCGTCGGACCGAGGGCGGCGCCCGCCCGACCCGGCGTCTACTCGCGACCGCTCAGCAGCCGCGCGCTGATCGGGGCGATGCGCATGGGCACGGTTGTCATCCACTATCGCCCGCCGCTCAGCGAGGACCGTGTCGAGCAGCTGCAGAAACTGCAGCAAGCGGTGCCGGTCGGCACGATCGTCGCGCCGTATGACGGGATGCGCTACGCGCTCGCCGTGACGGCATGGCGACGGCTGCTCGGTTGTCGCCGCTTCGCGGGCGCCACGATCGACGCGGTCCGTCTCTTCCGGGGCCGGTTCATCGGCTCGGGCCCTGACCGCTGAGGGATGGGCAGCTCCTGGATCCGAACCTCGTCATCCTGCTGCTCGGAGCACTGGTCCTCATCCTCGGCTCACTGTCCGGGGCGCTCAAGCGCGTCTGGCTGACGGCGCCGCTGGTGGGCACGGTCGCCGGGGTGGTCCTCGGACCGGAGGTGCTGCAGGTCATCGAGCCGGGCCGGCTGGGGGACGAGCGCGCGATCCTCGAGCAGCTCGCGCGGGTCACGCTCGCCGTCTCGCTCGTGGCTGCCGCGCTGCAGATCCGCTCGCACGACCTGCGGGCGAACGGGCTCCGTGCGACCGTGCTGCTCACCGTGGTCATGGTCGCCATGTGGGCGGTGAGCACCCTCGGCGCGTGGCTGCTGCTCGGACTCCCGTTCTGGGTCGCGGCGCTGATCGGCGCGATCGTGACGCCGACGGATCCCGTGGTCGCGTCGACGCTCGTCACGGGCCGGCTGGCGGAGGGCAACCTGCCGCGGTGGGTGCGCCGCACGCTGCAGCTCGAGTCGGGCGCCAACGACGGCCTGGCGCTCGCGTTCGTGCTCCTGCCGGCCATCGTGCTCACGAGCCCCTCGGGCGGAGCCGGCGCCTTCCCGGCCGAGGCGGCCAAGCAGATCGGCCTCGGAGTCGGGGTGGGGATCGGACTCGGCGCTGCGGTTGCCGCGGCGGTCAACCGGTTGGGCGATGACGAGGAGCTCGAGCGCTCGTCGTTCCTGGCCATGGCCGTGGCGCTCGGCCTCCTGGCGCTCGGATCGGCGAGCTTCCTGGGCGGCACGGGCGTCCTCGCGGCCTTCGTGGCCGGCGTGACCGCCTCGGTCCGCCTCGAGAAGCGATTCTCCGACGAGCTCGAGGCCGTCCAGGCCGGCGCCGAGCGGCTGATCATCGTGCCGGTGTTCGTCCTGTTCGGAGCGATGATCCCGTGGGCGCAATGGGAGGCGCTCGGCGCCGGGGGCCTGGCGTTCGCCGCCTGGTCCGTCCTGCTGCGGCGCCCACCCGCCGCGACGCTCGCGCTGGGCCTGATCGGTACGCGGCGGCGGCCGGCGGCGTTCCTCGCGTGGTTCGGGCCGATCGGTGTCGCGGCGATCTACTACTCGCTCTTCGTCGAGCGCTACAGCCCTCCGTCCTATGAGGCCGTCTTCGGCGCCTGCACCCTGGCGATCGCCGCCTCGGTGGTCGTGCACTCGCTCACCGCGACGCCGGGCGTCCGCGCGTTCGCCGGGCACTCATCGCTCACCACGCTCCTTCACCCGCTGCGCAAGGACGTCGATGCCGCGCCGTAGGCGAGGACGTTCGCCGTGAGCCGGTTCCTCGAGCTCCTGTCGGACAACGACACGTGGCGGGCGTCGGGGTGACCACCGCGGAGTTGGCGGAGCTCGGTGCGTCGTCGGTGCCACAGCCCGCCAGCAGCGCGGAGGCGATGGCGACGGCGATCAAGGTGCAGGGTCGCATGCCGAAGGCCTGCCCGGGCGCCGGTACGGCTCCGTGCTGAGCGTCCGGTGCATGACGGGCGCACAGGATCGGGAGCCGCGGCCGACAGCCTTTACCGTTCCACCATGCGCGTAGTCGCCCGGCCCTTGTCCGGCAGGCGGAGCAGACGCTATATCTCGTTGTTCTGGCGGCTGTTCATCCCGAACGCGACGGTGCTCACCGTCGCCTGCGTGGTGCTGCTCATCGAGCCGGCGAACGGGCGCGTGCTGGTGCTCGCCGGCGGGCTGACGGCGCTGCTGGTCACGAACGTGCTGCTGATGCGGCGGGCGTTCGCGCCGCTCAGCCGTCTCGGAGCGGCGATGGCCGCGATCGATCCGCTCACGCCGGGGCAGCGCATCTCGATGCACGGCCCGGAGTCGGAGGTGACGCTGCTGACCACGGCGTTCAACGAGATGCTCGACCGCCTGGAGCGCGAGCGGCGAGAGAGTGCCCTGCGGGCGCAGTCGGCGCAGGAGGACGAGCGGCGGCGGCTCGCGGCCGAGCTCCACGACGACATCGGCCAGAGCCTCACGGCGCTGACGCTCGAGCTGCGGCGTATCGCGGATGCCGCGCCGGCTGAGTTGCGCGACGACGTGCTGTCGGCGCGGCGGTTCACGAGCGCGACGCTCGACGACGTCCGCCGGCTCGCTCGGGAGTTGCGTCCCGAGGCGCTCGACCAGCTCGGGCTGGTGGCGGCGCTCTCGAGCCTCTGCAGGCGCTTCGCCGAGCATTCGGGGCTGTCGGTCGACTGCAGCCTCGAGCGGGGGCTGCCGCCTCTGGGACAGGACGCGGAGCTCGTGATCTACCGGGTGGCGCAGGAGAGCCTCACCAACGCGGCCCGCCATGCCGCGGCCCGGCATGCCCGCGTCGAGCTGTCGGCCGCCGACGGCGCCGCGGAGCTTCGGGTGGCCGACGACGGAACCGGCTTTCGCTCCGCGCACCGGGGGAGCGGCATCCGCGGCATGCGCGAGCGGGCGCTGCTGGTCGGCGCCGAGCTCTCGCTCGGGGACGCCGAGGAAGGCGGAGCTCAGGTGATCCTGCGCGTCCCGGTCGAGACGGAGGGGGGATGACCACGCCGCTGGTCGCGCGGGTCCTGCTCGCCGACGACCACCAGATCGTCCGCCAGGGCCTCTGCGCGATCCTCGACCGCCAACCCGACCTGCGGGTCGTCGAGCAGGCCGGCGACGGCGCCGAGGCCGTCAGCCGCGGGCTCGCGACCGCGCTCGAGCTGGCGATCCTCGACGTGTCGATGCCGAAGCTGACGGGCCTGCAGGCCGCCCGCCAGCTCATCGCCCACCGGCCCGCGCTGCGGATCGTGATGCTGTCGATGCACGACAACGAGCAGTTCTATGAAGAAGCGGTCCGCGCCGGGGCGTCGGGCTACGTCCTGAAGTCGGAGGCCGACGAGGTGCTGGTCGAGGCGTGCCGCGCGGTTCTGCGCGGCGCCCCGTTTCAGTACCCGCGCACGGGACGGGCAGGGGCCCGCAGGGATGCGTCGTCTGCGCCCCTCACCCCGCGCGAGACCGAGATCGTCAAGCTGATCGCCGAAGGTCACACCGCGAGGGAGATCGCGGAGATCCTGTTCATCGCCGAGAAGACCGTCGACCGCCACCGCACCAACGTCTTCGCCAAGCTCGAGCTCGACGACCGCGTCGCGCTCACCCGGTACGCGATCCGCCACGGCCTGATCGAGGCCTGACGGGGGATCGACACACGCAGCTCCCTGGCGATGCGAGCCGTTCCCAGCTCGTCAGCGCCACCCAGGCCGAACCTCAGCTCGACGACGCGCCGCTCGATCGGCGCCATCCTGGGCGAGCTGCGACGCTTCTGCCGCGACACCGCCTGGCCGGCGCACGTTCCCCGCGGCATGCAGGAGCGGGTGCGGGAGCTTCGGCGAGCGAGCGACGAGCTCGCCGCCGCGCGAGGATGCGTGTCGGTGGCGGCTGATCTGGCGACCGAGCTCGGCTGGGCCGAGGAGGACGTGGTCGAAACGATGGTGGCCGCTGCCAGCCGTTCCCCGGTCTCGCTCGAGCGGTGGCGCGACGACGATCAGGACGCGGGCCAGGCCCCCTGCGACCACCTCGCCGTCGATGACCCCGGCTATGCGCTCGCCGAGGATCTGGTCGCACTCCGGCCCGCCCTGAGGGCCTCACCTACATCGAGCGCAGGGTGCTCGAGCTCCGCTTCCTCGATGACCTCAGGCATCAGGAGATCGCCGCCCGGCTCGGCATCGCCGACGCGGCAGTCGGCCGGGTGCTCGAGTCGGCGCTCCCGACCGCCCGCCGTCCTCGCGGGAGGGGCACGCGAGGCGGCGTGACGGCGGTCGGGCATGACGCGGGACCCGCGGTTAGGAGGTGAACCCGCGGGCCCGAGGACCGGGAGAGATCCTGCGTCGTGTGATCACGTTCCCCGGGAGCCTCCGTCGCCGCGGACACGCGTCATCCGGCGAACGGCTCAGAGTCGCCGTCGCCGCTCCGGAATGGCCGCCGTGCCGGGGGCCGGGGTCACGGTGGTCTCACCCGGCCCCGACGCCGGCCAGTCGGCTCGACGCTCGCGATCCGCGCGCCGGCGCGGCAGCAGAGACGTGAGGAGCAGCACCGCCGCCGCCGCGCCCCAGGCGAGCGCCGTCCATCCGTTGGCCGCAAAGATGCCGAAGACGTCGCGCTGGTCGAACAGCGCGATCACCGAGGCGCCGCCCAGCACGAGTCCCACGAGGAGGCTCGTCCCCTGGGCGCCCCAGTGAAGCGGTGCGACCAGGACCAGAAGCGCGCCGGCCGCGGCGAACAGCACAGCGGACCACCCGTTGACCTCGAGGCCGAGCACCAGCTCGCCGTCGACGTTGCCGTCCATCGCCCTGGCAGCGAATCCGTCTGCGCCGCCGAGCAGCGCCAGGAGGCCGAACGCCAGCAGCACGATCCCCGTGACGCCCGCCGGCCCCTTGGCCAGCGAGGTCCCCTTCCCATCCTGCCTGTGCATGACGACTCCTTTCAGGCCCGAGCCGGGCCGCTTGCCGACGTCGTCTCTGGCATGCGCGCCGAAGCGCCACGCGAAGGGCCTCGTGACCGGGGGCTGACGGCCCGCACGGCGGGCCGTCACGGTCCGGACGGCCACCGTCCGACGGGGCGCGCCGCCGTCCGGTGGGGCCGGCGACGCGCCGCGGACGGAGCCGTGCCCGGACCGCTCAGCGGTTGACGAGCCGCAGGCGGAACACCCGCTCGCAGTTGCGCAGGCGGTCCGTCGCGTCGGCGCGGACGACGTCGCGGTCGTCGCCGCAGGAGACCGTCTCCGTCGAGCCGTTGGCGGCGTCGATCTGGTCCTTGCCGTCGCCGCCGAAGTAGCGGTTGCGGCCGTCGCCGCCGTCGATGCGGTCGTTCCCGTCACCGCCGGAGAGCCGGTCGCCGCCCAGGCCGCCGGCGATCCGGTCGTTGCCGTCGCCGCCCGAGATCCGGTCGGCGCCCCTGCCGCCCTCGATGTCGTCGCGGTCGTCGCCGCCGTCGAGGTCGTCCTCGCCCAGGCCGCCGGAGATGAAGTCGAAGCCCTCTCCGCCCTCGATCTCATCCGAGCCGTTGGCGCCCGAGATGTCGTCGGGGCCGCCCTGACCGAAGAGGTCGTCGTCGCCGATCCCGCCGTCGAGGAAGTCGAAGTCGTCACCGCCGAAGATGCGGTCGTTCTCCGCGCCGCCCGAGAGGTCGTCCGGGCCGGTCTGACCGAAGATGAGGTCACCGCCCGCGGCGCCCTGGACCGTGTCGAAGCCGGCGCCGCCGAGCACGCAGTCCTCGCCTTGAAGCGCGCTCACCGTGTCGTCGCTGCCCGAGCCGAAGATGCGATCGTTCTGCGTCGTCCCCGCCACGTTGCCGCCCTGCGGCGCCGCCTGGATCGGCTGCCTGCCATTGTCGGGGCACGCCTCGGTCTCCTGCGCGGCCGCCGGCGTGCCGGTGAACGCCGCCACCGCTGCCAGCCCGGCCGTCGCGGCCAGGATGCTGAACTTCCGCATAGCTCCTCCTTGTAGATCGACGCGCCCGCCGTACCCGTGCCATTTCCGGCGACGGGCTGGACCGTCCGTCAGGTGACGGCCGTGCTGTCAGAGGTCGAGCTGGACCCGCTCGACCGCTGCCGGCCCGCTCTCCGAATCGCGGAGCTCGAGCACGAACGGCCGGTTGCCCAATGCGTCGAACGGGACCTCGAACAGCACGGCGGCCCCCGGCAGGGTGCGGTCGGCGGTGCCGTCCCTCACCGGCAGGCAGCGGCCGGGCTGGATCGGCTCGGGCGAGTAGAGCAGCGGGTTGTCGTCGAGTCTCGCAACCCGTGGGTAGACCTCGCCGAAGGCATCCTCGAGCTGGACGGCCGCCGTCGGCCTCCGCGGCTCGCCGCTCTCGTTGCAGGCGATCAGGAAGGCGGCGAACAGACCCACCCGACCCTCGAGGCGCCCGTCGTAGAGCGCCCGGTCGGGAGCAATGCGCGGGTTGAGCTGCCGGAACATCGCGACGCGGTAGCGCAGGCCGCCGAGCTCGAACGCGTTGCGCTCCATCGCTTCGACGGCGTTGTCCTCCCGGCCCTCCCCGCAGGCGGCCAGCGGCAGCGACAGAGCGACCAGGAGCAAGGCGGCGATCAGGTGTCTCACTCGGGCGGTGATGCCCGGCGTCGCGCGGGTCCACAGCCGGACCGTCCGCCAAAGGACGCTCGGGCGCCGACGCCGTCGCTCGTCGCCGGCAACGGCCACGAAGGATCTGACGGACATCCGGCTTCGCGGCCCGCAGTCGCGGGCTCTGGCGGCGTCAGCCGCCAGACGGAGGGACCGCCGACCGAGTCGCCGCCGGGGAATCGGGTGACCATGGTCGCCGGGAACCTTCGTCGTTGGCCGACTCTGCTGGCGGGCGGGTGCCTGCTGCTGACCGCTGCTGCCGTCGTCCTCCTGGTCGTCGGCCTGGCGGCGGACGAGGAGCCGAATCTCCCCGGCTGGGCCATCCCCGTCCCGACGGTCCTCGACGAGCCGCAGCGGTTCGTCGGGCAGGAGGTCACCGTGACCGGACAGGTGGACGTGTTGACCGATCGGGCGCTGTCGCTGGTGACCGCGATCTGATCGTCGTCGCCACGGGGCGCCCGGCCCCGAAGTTGCAGACGGCCGGCTTCGGCGTCGGCGACGTGGTCTACGCCACAGGGGAGCTCCGGGTCCTCAGCGCGGACGAGGTCGTGGAGCTTCTACCGGGCACCTCGATCCTCCCCACGCTGTTCCAGGATTTCGAGCGCCAGCCGGTCCTGCTGGCGGACGCCGTCATCCCGGGGAGCTGAGCCGGACGCCGGCGCCGCGGGAGACCGTCCGTGCGCGAACGCCCGCTCCCTCCACCTCGAGCGCGCCGGGTAGATCCGCGGCATGGACGCCATTGACGCCGAGCCCCCCACGCCGACGGCCACCGACACGCTGCGCATCCGGCGGACGGTCTTCTCGGGCACCGGGATCCTCGTGGCGATCACCTTCCTCACCCTCGTCGGGGTGGGCGCGATCGTGAGCCTCGCGACCGGAAGCTGGTGGGCGCTCGCCGCGGCCGTCATCGTGCACGGCCTGGCGACGATCGCGTTCCTGATCGTGTTCGTGCCGGTGCTCGGCCGGGAGGGTGATGCCGACCCGGCGCCCGGCGACGATCGCGAGAGGACGGCGAAGCCGACGGTGTGACTGCATCGCTGAGCTCCGCCTCAGCGGGCGCCCATCAGCTGCGCGCCGTCGGCAAGGTCGAGCAGAGGCTCCGCCACGAGACCGAGGGCGACAGTGGCGATGGTCGCTGCCGCCAGCGCCGTGACGAGCGCGGGCGTCGCAGGACGCGGCTCGCCGACGCCAGAGGCTGGCGAGAGCACCGTCGGCGCGATGACCCGCAGGTAGTAGAAGAGCGAGACGACCGTGTTGAGCACCGCGACCACGGCCAGCCACGCTTGGCCAGCGTCGATGGCGGCCAGGAACACCTCCAGCTTGCCGACGAAGCCTGAGAGGGGCGGCAAGCCCAAGAGCGACAGGAAGGAGAGGAACAGCGCGGCGGCCCACCAGGGGTGCCGGCGGCCCAGCCCGGCGAAGGCCGCGACCTCGGCGCTGCCGGACTCCCGCTGGACGGCGAGCACGACCGCGAAGGCGGCGAGGTTGGTCGCGGCGTAGGCACCGAGGTAGTAGACGAGCGCGGGCAAGCCGGCCTCCGAGCCGTCCATGGCGGCCACGCCCATGAGCAGGTAACCGGCCTGCGCGATGGAGGAGTAGGCGAGCAGGCGGATGACGTTCGACTGCCAGAGGGCCGCGAGGTTGCCGAGCGTCATGGTCACGGCCGCGAGGATGGCGATGGCGGTCGGCCACCCGAGCGCGCCGTCGGGCAGCGCCTGCGGCATGACGCGGGCCAGCGCGACGAGCCCCGCGATCTTGGGCAGCACCGACAGGTACGCGGTCACGGGAAGCGGCGCGCCCTCGTAGACGTCGGGGGTCCAGAAGTGGAACGGCACCAGCGACGCCTTGTAGCCGAGCCCCACCACCACCAGGGCGGTCGAGATGACGACCGCGCCGACGGGCGCCTCGGGCAGGGCACGGCCGATGGCCCCGAGCTCGGTGGAGCCCGCCAGCCCGAACCAGAAGCTCAGCCCGTAGACCATGGCCGCACCGGCGACGGTCCCGTAGATGTAGTACTTGAGCGCCGCTTCGTTGCCGCGCAACGAGCCGCGCAGGTAGCCGGCGAGGATGAACGACGAGAGGCTCAACAGCCCCAGCGAGAGGGCGATGAGCGCGACGTCCCCGGCCGAGCTGAGGACGGCCGCCGCGAAGCTGGCGGCAGCCAGGACCGCATAGAACTCGCCTTCGCGGTCGGTGCCGGCGACGGTCGGCCGGGCGAGCGCGACGGCGATCGCGCCCGACACCCCCAGGAGGCCGACGATGGCCAGTGCAAGGCCGTCGACCACGACGGTCCCGGACATCGTCGAGCGGAAGCCTCGGTCGAGCCAGACGCCGGCGGCGAGACCGGCCGCGGAGAGGTGCGCGCCGGCGACATAGGCGCCGACGAGTCCCTGGCGATGACGCGGCAGCGCCAGCGCGAGGACGACCGCGCCGATGGCGGCCAGGACGAGCGCACCGTACGGCGACAGCCACAGGAGGTCGGCGAGCATCGCCTCCTCCATCGCCTTGGCCTGCCGGACGTCGTTCACCGCAGCGCGCTCACAGCCAGCTGCTGCTGTTGATGACGTCGAGCGCCAGGCGCGGGAACACCCCGAGCGCGACCGTCAGGACGATGAGCGGCACGACCGCGGCCAGCTCACGGCCCCGCACGTCCGACAGCCCCCGCCACCGCTCGGAGGTCTCCCCCAGGAACGCGCGCTGCAGCGCGAGCAGGAACAGGGCGGCGGTGATGACGATCCCGACCACGGTGACGGCCGCAACCGCCGGCCAGACGTCGAAGACGCCGAGGAACAGCTGCAGCTCGGCGGGGAACTGCGCGAGGCCCGGCAATCCCAGCGAGGCGAAGAACGCGACGGCGGTGAGCGTGCCGTAGACGGGCATAGGCCGCATCAGGCCGTTGAGCACGCCGAGGTCGCGGGTGCGGGCGCGCGTCTGGATGAACCCGGCGAGGAAGAACAGCGCCGCCGTGACGACGCCGTGGGCGACCATCTGCAGGACCGCTCCGTCGATGGCCAGCGCGCGTGCTTCGGCGCCGATGCCGCCGGCAGCGGCCGCCGCCACACCCACGATGACGTAGCCCATGTGGTTGATGGACGTGTAGGCGACCAGGCGTTTGAGGTCGGTCTGCGCGAGCGCGACCAGCGCGCCGTACAGCACGGAGGCGACGCCCAGCAGCGCGACGGGCAGCGCGTACTCGGCGAACGCGTCCGGGAGCATCTGCAGATTGACCCGGACGAGCCCGTAGGTGCCCATCTTCAGCAGCACGCCGGCCAGCAGGACGCTGCCGGCGGTGGGTGCCTCGACGTGCGCGGCGGGCAGCCAGGTGTGGAAGGGGACGACGGGCGTCTTGATGGCGAAGCCGACGAAGAACGCGAGGAAGACGAGCGACGCGCCGACGCCCGCACCGGCGAGCGGCTCCTCCTCGGCGAGGCGCATCATGTCGAAGGTGTTCGGCTCGGACGCGAGGAAGAGCGCGATGATGCCGAGCAGGACCGGCAGCGACCCGACAAGCGTGTAGAGGAAGAACTTCAACGCGGCGTAGCGGCGGTTCTCCTCGCCATAGAGCGCGATGAGGAAGTACATCGCGACCAGCGTCACGTCGAAGGCGACGTAGAACAGGAAGAAGTCCTGGGCGAGGAAGAACGCGAGCGTCGACCCTTCGAGGAGCAGCAACAGCGCGGCGGCGGCGGGCGTCAGCGGCTTCGAACCGACGCCGTAGACGACCGCAAGGACGAAGAGCACCACGGTCAGCGCCGAGAGCGCCAGCGACATGCCGTCGACGGCCAGCCGCCACGCGATGTCGAGGCTCGGTATCCACGTCGCCTCCTCGACGAGCTGCATGCCCCGGCCGGAATCGAACCGCGCCCAGGTCACCGCGATGCACACGACCGCGAGCGCGCTGGCGGTCAGCGCCACCGCGCGGGGGCTCGGCGCGGTCCGCGCGGGGAGCACCGCCATCAGCGCCGAGGCGAGCACCGGGATCGACACGGCGAGGGTCAGCCAGGGCATCGACGTCCGTTCGTCACAGCACCGCCGCCAATGCGATGAGCAGACCGATGGCGGAGGCGCCCATCACCGTGTCTCGGAGGTACTCGTGCAGCCGGCCGCTCTGGAGCCGCCGGGTCTGACGACCACCGGCACCGACGAGCTGCGCGACGCCGTCGACGGCGGCGTCGACGCCGCGCTCCTCGACCCAGCGCTGGGACGCGGCGACGGCCACGGTCGCGCGGCCCATGCCGTCGACGGCGCCGTCGAATACGTAGCGGTCGGTGCCGTCGAGGCCGCGGCCGGTGGCGAGCGTCGGCGCCTGGACGAGCGCGCGGAGTGCGGCGTCCACCCCGAACTGCCTGCGGGCGGCGCCCACGAGCGCGGTCGGCAGCTGCGGCGGGCGCAGGATGGCCG
>JALYMV010000246.1 GCA_030773575.1 Actinomycetota bacterium | reverse complement strand
CACCTGAAGGGCTCGGGTCGCACGCCGTTCGCACGAGGCGGTGACGGCAACGCGGCCGTCGGCCCGATGCTTCGCGAGTTCGTGATCGGCGAGGCGATGCACGCGCTCGGCATCCCCACCACCCGGGCGCTCGCGGTCGTCGCGACGGGCGATGCGGTCGCGCGCGAGACGCTGCTGCCCGGCGCGGTGCTCACCCGCGTCGCGGCGAGCCACCTGCGTGTCGGGACCTTCGAGTACGCGGCGTCGCAGGGCGATCCGGAGCTCCTGCGGCGGCTCGCCGACTACGCGATCGCCCGCCACCACCCTGGCGCGCTCGAGGCGGAGAACCCGTACCTCGCGCTCTTCGAGGCCGTCGCCGAGGCGCAGGCCTCGCTCGTCGCCCGCTGGATGCTCGTCGGGTTCATCCACGGCGTGATGAATACGGACAACATGACCATCTCCGGCGAAACGATCGACTACGGCCCGTGCGCGTTCATGGACGCCTTCGACCCGGCCACCGTCTTCAGCTCGATCGACCATGGCGGCCGCTATGCCTACGGCAACCAGCCCGTCGTCGCGCAGTGGAACCTCGCGCGGCTGGCCGAGACGCTGCTCGGCCTGCTCGACGACGAGCCGGAGGCCGCGGTGCGCGCCGCGACGGAGGTCCTGCAGTCGTTCGGCGGCCGGTACACCGAGCACTGGGGGCGCGGGATGCGTGCGAAGCTCGGCCTCGCCGCCGACGGCCCGCTCGCCGACGGCACCCTGATCGGCGACCTGCTGGAGCTGTTGCGCGCCGAGCGGGCCGACTACACCTCGTTCTTCCGCGGGCTCTCCGGGTCGCTGCGAGGCGGTCCGCTCCCGGCCGGCTTCGAGGCGTGGGCGGCGCGCTGGCGGGCGGAGCTGTCGGGTGAGCCGGAGGCTGTGGCCGACGCGATGGATCGGGTCAACCCCGTCTACATCCCGCGCAACCACCTGGTGGAGGAGGCGCTGGCCGCCGCGACGGGCGGCGACCTCGACCCGTTCCACCGGCTCGTCGACGTCGTCGCCCGACCGTTCCACGAGCGCCCCGGCCTCGAGGCCTACGCCGAGCCGGCCTCGGCCGAGTTCTGCGGCGCCTACCGCACCTTCTGCGGGACCTAGCCTAGGAGTCTGTCGGGAAAGTGGCGCCCGACCGGGGCGGTCTGAGGACCAAGCGGGGGCGGCGACGACGCGGATTCCGCGTGGCTCAGCCACGTGCGATCAGTGGCGGTGGCGCATCCGCGCCGTGTCCTGGGCCGCATCCGGGCGCTGCGGGACGTTTTCGACAGGCTCCTAGGACGGCGGCGCCAGGAGCCGGCGCAGGTCGCTGGCGAGCGCGGCGGGCTCGCGGTGCAGCCGGCGCCAGGTGATGGGTCGTGGGCCGCGGCAGGCCGGCCTCGGTGACGAACGCGCGGAACGCGTGCTCGACTCCTGCCGGGTGACGCTCTCGCCCCGGGGCGGCATCGTCGAGCAGGGAGCGCAGGGTCGCGACGCCGCGCCGGCCGGGGTGGCGGGCGATGAGGTCGCGCCGCGAGAGCGGGTCGGCGAGGCGGAGCATCCCCGCTTCGTGCAGCGCCCGGTCCAGGCGGCGGCGCGCGACCACCGCGGCGAGGCGCGCGATCGCCGCGATCTCCCGGTCGAGCAGCCGAGTGAGCAGTTCGACCCGACTATCGGGCTCGAATGCACACTGGATCTTCACCCCGCCAGGGTCGCGTCGCCCGTGTGACGGATCAGCACCCTTCCGTCACAACACTCCTCCTTCACTGCCGCAGTTCTCACGCCCGGCGGGCGGGCCGGTTGAGGGTGTCGGCCGGCGGTACGCCCTCGCGCAGCTCCTTGTGGCGCTCGAGCTCTGCGTTCAGCTCTGCGCCGAACAAGAGCGCGACGTTGGTCAGCCAGATCCACGCCACCAGCACGATCGCCCCGGCGAAGGCGCCGTAGATCGCGCCGACGTCCGCCACCGAGGAGATGTAGCCCGAGAACCCCGCCGACGCGAGCAGCCACAGCATGACCCCCACCACCGCGCCCGGCGTCACCCAGCGCCAGGACCGCTGTTCGACGTCGGGCGTGACGTAGTAGATGAAGGAGAAGACGACCATCGCCACGAGCAGCGCGGCCGGCCAGCGCGCGATGCTCCAGACCTTCGCGGCGGTCGGCCCGAGGCCGATGAAGCCGAGCAGGTCCTCGGCGAAGGCGCCGCCGACGAAGACGAGGACCGCGGTCAGGAGCGTGAGCGCGAGGAGTACGAGGGTCGATCCCACGTCGACGAGCTTGCGCCGCAGGATGCTCCGCCCCGCCTCGATCTCGAACACGACGTTGAGCGCCCGGCGAGCGGCCTCGAGGACGCCCGTCGAGCCGTAGAGAGCGACCGCCACGCTGATCGCCAGCGCGGTGGCGGCCGTCCCCTTGGCCTGCAGCGCCCGCTGCAGCGACTCGTCGAGCGGCGTGACGAGCGCTTCCGGCGCCACCTCCCGCGCATAGCCGAGGATCGCGTCGTAGGTCTCCGGATACTGGCCGAGGAGGCCGAGCAGCGAGAGCCCCAGCAGCGCGGTGGGAAAGAGCGACATCAGCCCGTAGTAGGTGAGCGCCGCCGCGTGATGGGTCATCTGGTCGTCGTAGAACGACACGACCGTCCGCTTGATCACCCCGCCGGCGCCGCCCATCCTGGCAGCCTAGGAGGCGCGGCCGCCGCGCCGTGCCAGGTGGCGCTCCGTCCGCAGC
>JALYMV010000245.1 GCA_030773575.1 Actinomycetota bacterium | reverse complement strand
CCGTCGCCCTCCCACAGCCCGGAGAGGAGCGCGCGCTTGCGCTCGAGCGACTGTTCCCAGGCCAGGTCGGGAACGCGCTGCGTGTAGCTCGTGTGTCCGAGACCCAGGATGCGCGTCCACCAGGCGGAGATGATGCGCGAGTTGACCGCCACGACCTTGGCCGTCGCCTGCCGGTGCACCCGCACCTTGACCCCGTGGCGCTGCCAGTAGGAGACCACTTCGTCGACGAGGTGATCCTCCCGCTCCGGATGGAAGCTCCAGGCGATGCGGAACATGGTCGACTGCGGCTGGCTCGTGCAGCCCTCGGCCAGGTACAGCCCGACCACCCGCCAGAAGTGCTCGTCGATCGCCAGCTCGAGCGGTGAGAAGGCGCCGTTGCCGCAGGTGCCGTAGCGCGCGCCGCGCAGCTCGACGTCCTCCCGCGCCGCCTCGCCGAGGCGCAGCGTGCCCGGGCGCCGCACGTCGAAGCGCCGCTGCGGCGAGACGCCGCGGAGGACGGGCGCCTGCGCCGGGCGGACCATCACGCGCTCGGTCTCGACGAGCGCGTCCTGGAGCACCCCTGCCATCGAGTAGACGCCCGGCTCGAAGCCTCTGGGGCCGCCGAGGGCGAGCGGCAGCCAGTCGGACCCGTCGAGGTCGCCGGCGGCCTTGAGGGTCAGCAGGTCCTCGTCCTCGCCGGTCCCGACGACGAACGGGTGGTCCTCGGTGACCCGCACCCGCCGGCCCATCTTCGTGCGGACCTCGACCATGTCGCCGTCGTAGTGGCGGCGCGTGAGGACGGAGACCGGCAGGTACTCCGGCTCGGCCTCGCCCGGCACCCACGAGAGGACCTCGAGGTCCTCGGGCCCGACCGCCTCCTCGGTGCCGCCGTCGAACAGCGACCACAGCTCGTCGAAGCGCAGCAGCCGCGCCTGCCCGCGCAGCCGGGCGAGGATGGTCTCCGAGCCGGCGAAGCAGGAACCGCCGAAGCCGATGCCGGCCTGCAGGAACTTCGGGCCGATGCGGTCGTCGAGGCCCATGCCCTTGGCGACCTCGACCACGTCGGCGCCCGTCTCCTCGCAGACGTTGGCGATCTCGTTGATGAAGGAGATCTTGGTGGCCAGGAACGCGTTGGACGCGAGCTTGACCATCTCGGCCGACTTGATGTCCGTGCGCACGATGGGCGCGCCGAGCGGCGCGTAGAGCTCGGCGACCGCGTCGCCCGCCCAGTCGCCGTCGTCGCCGATGACCACGCGGTCAGGGTGCAGGAAGTCGCGGACCGCGGAGCCCTCCTTGAGGAACTCGGGGCAGCTCACGTAGCGGAAGCCCGGCTTGCCCTGCTCGCGGAAGACGCGCTTGATGCTCTGGCCGGTGCCGCACGGGACCGTCGACTTCATGACGAGCGCGTGGCGGTCGGAGGCCGGCATCGCGTTGACGACCGCGTGCACGGCCGAGAGGTCGGCGTCGCCGGAGTACGTCGGCGGGGTGCCGACCGCGACGAACAGCAGGCGGGCGTGCTCGAGGGCGTCGGCGAGGTCGGTCGAGAAGTGCAGGCGGCCGCGATGGCGCTCGACGAGCTCCTCGAGGCCGGGCTCCCAGATCGGGATCCGGCCCCCCTTGAGGCCCTCGATCTTGGCCTCGTCGATGTCGACGCACCACACCACGTTGCCGACCTCGGCGAAGCCGGCCGCGGTGACGAGGCCGACGTAACCCGTGCCGATGACGCCGATGGGTTCCCGCTCAGAAGTGCTCATGGGCGGCGCAAGAGGCTAGCGGCCCTAGATGACCGATCTAGCCGAGCCGCCGGAGCGACGCTGCGATCCCGATCATCTGCGGGTTCGAGAGTCTGCGGCGCAGCGTGTTCGAGACCCAGTAGACGGCCCTGTCGGTCTTCCATGCGACGAGCCGGACGTCGCGGCCGTCGTAGTAGACCTCCAGCTTGCGCCCGTTGCGGGTCACCGTCTCGGACGGGTCGTCGAGGATCGGCGGGTTGCGCCACGTGGTGCCCTGGATGCCGTAGGGCTCGGGGAAGCCCGCGTCGCCGAGGCGCACCGTCATCCGGTAGGCCCGGTGCACCTTGCCGCGCTCGTCGCGCAGCGAGTAGACCCGTGTCGTCGGCTCGCTCGACAGGCCGCCGTCCAGCACGCCGCCCGACCGCTTGAGGGCCGGGAAGTAGAACGGGAACCGCACCTTGGACGCGACGAGCACCGCCTGGTCCTCGCCCTCGCGGCGGGCGCTCTCGAGGCCGGGGATCTCGCTGCCGTCGACCCGCTTCTTCGGGCGCTTCTTGCGCTTGCGCTTCTCGGCCGGCGGCGACTCCTTGCTCGTCACCGCCGCGCGGGCGGCCATGAACTCGTCGACCGTCTTGTCGATCGCCTCCTGGGAGGCGTTCAGATACGCGCCGCCGCCCTCCTCGCCCGTGATGCGGAACTCGACCTCGCGCACCGGCTTGTCGGCGGTGAAGAGAGCGAGCTTGGCCATCCCGAGCAGTCCCTTGGTCCTGCGCAGGCCCGCGTCGGAGTCCACGTAGCGGGAGAAGACGCGGGCGAGCGTCTGGCCCTCCCGGGGGTCCATCAGCTTGCGGATCCCGCCCTGGCTCTTGAGCTGGCGCAGGAAGTCCTGCTGGCGCGCGGCGCGGAAGAGGTCGTTGTCGGAGTGGCGGTGGCGGACGTAGTCGAGCGCGTCCTTGCCGCACAGCTTCTGATAGCCCGGCTTGATGTCGATCGTCGCGTAGCGCTCGGCGACGTTCACGTTGTCGTTGAAGTAGCGCCGGTCGACGTCGTAGTAGACGCAGCCGATGTAGTTGACCGCCCGCCGGAAGGCGCCGAAGTTGATCGTCACCACGTTGTTGATCGGGAAGGGGCGGTCGCGCGTGCCGAGCACCGCCTTGACCGTCTTGAGCGTCAGCCGCTCGCCGCCCTGCTCGAACGCGGCGTTGATCTTCGTCGGCACGTCGTTGCCCGGGATCGTGACCTTGAGGTCGCGCGGGATCGACATGACCGACACCGCCTCCTTGTCCGGGTCCAGGCGGAGGAGGATGATGGTGTCCGAGCGCGGCTTGATGCCGTTCTTCTTGTCGATGTAGCGCAGGTCGGACCCCAGCACCATGATCGTGCGCGCGGAGCCGGCGTCGGCGCGGTCGATCTCGGGCAGGACGATCGGCGCGCGGCCCGACTCCGCGATCTCCGTCGTGATCTTCTCGATCTCGAGGAACGCCGCCGACGCGACCGCCGCCGCACTCAGCAGCGTGATCAGCACGCCGCCGAGCAGCGCGCGCTTGAGCAGGCTGAAGCCGCCCCGCGGGGAGAGGTCGGGGCTCACGCGCCCAGCCCTCCCTCGAGCGCGCGCAGCGAGCCGCGCTCGAGCCACTGCGGCAGCGCGCCGACGAACTCGACGAGCGCCCGGCGGTAGCGCGCGAGCGAGGCGATCGAGACCCACTCGTCGGGACCGTGGTGGCCGGCGCCCGTGGGGCCGAACTCGACCGCGGGGATGCCGGCGGCCAGGAAGGAGACGGCGTCGGAGGCCCCGTCGCGCCCGACGCTCACCGTGCCCTTGCCGGTCGAGCGGGTGACGGCGTCGCAGAGCGCGAGCACGTAGGGGTTGCGGTGCGAGACCTGCGCGGGGATCCGCCCGAACGTCTTGTGGACCTCGATCTCCGGGATCCGCCGGATCTGCTCGAGGATCTCACCCGGGTCCTGGCCGGGGAGGTAGCGGATGTCGAGGTCCATGGTGCAGGTGTCGGGCACCTTGTTGATCGCGTCGCCGCCGATGATCCGGCCGAGGTTGATCGACGGGCGGTCGAAGAGCTCGGAGGACTCGCGGGAGAACGGCAGGGTCTCGATTCGCCGGAAGACGTCGATCGCCTTCGTGACGGCGTTGTCCCCCAGCCACGGCGTCGAGCCGTGGGCGGCGCGGCCGAAGACGGTGACGCGGGCGGCGAGCACGCCCTTGGCCTGGATGCCGACGTGGAGGTCGGTCGGCTCGCCGGTGATCGCGAAGTCGCCGCGGAAGCCCTCGTCGACGAGCACGTCGGTCGAGCGCGTGTCGACGTCCTCGGACTCCTCGTCGGGGGCGCACATGAAGCGCACCCCGACCTCACGCTGGCCGGCCAGGTCGTGCAGGGCGCACATCATCGCGGCGAGCCCGCCCTTCATGTCATAGGCGCCGCGGCCGATCAGCCGGTCGCCCTCCACGCGGGGCAGGAACTGCTCCGGGCGGCCCGGCACCACGTCGACGTGCCCGTGGAAGACGAGCATCGGGCCGTCCGCCGGGCCGACGCGGGCGCTGAGCACCGGCAGGCCGTTGTGGATGTGGTCGTGGACGTCGATGTCGCGCGCTTCGAGCCAGCCCTTGACGAACCCCTGCGCGGCGCGGATCCCGTCGACCGTCGAGGTGTCGTACGTGATCAGCCGCTCGGCGAGTACCCGCTCGTCCACGGGCTGCAGGATAGGAGACCGTGTGCGCCCCCGGACGTTGCCCTGGCCTGCGGGTGCCGGATGCGAGAGAGTCGCACCATGTCGAATCTCCTTCAGCGCCTGACGCCGGCCACCGTCCTCGCGTCCTTGGCCGCCTTCGCCGCGCTCAGCGGCGGGGCCTACGCCGGCAAGAAGATCACCAGCCGCGACATCTCACGGGGCGCCGTGACGTCGCGCGCGATCAAGGACGGCACGATAACCGCCCGGGACATCAGCCGGCGTACGCGCACCTCGCTGGGCCGTGGCGCCCGCGGCCGCACCGGGGCGACCGGGCCGGCCGGCCCGGCCGGCC
>JALYMV010000244.1 GCA_030773575.1 Actinomycetota bacterium | reverse complement strand
GCCGGTCACCGCCTGGGCCGCGGCCTGCTCGAGCTGGCCGCGCAAGGCCTCGCGCTCGTCCTTGTCGGCCAGGTCGAGGGCGCGCTCCTTGGAGAGGTCGCCGAGGCGCTGGTTGCCGGCCTGGTAGGCCAGGACGGCGAGCTGGGCGTACGTGTTGGACTTGGGCCGTGCCTCGGTGATGATCTCCTGCGCGCGGACCGCCTTGTCGAGCTGGTTGAGCCCGTCCGGCGAGTAGGCCTGGACCATGATGCTCGCGACCTGGGCCGCCTGGGCGGCCGGGGGGTCGAGCGCGAGGTACTTCTCCCACGCCTGCGAGGCGTCGCGGAGCTTGGCCTTGCCGGCGTCGGTGTACGTGTTGGTGCTGGGGTCGAAGTTCTCGCCGATGCCGGCCCGCGAGAAGCGCGCGCGGGCGAGGGCCGCCCAGGCCGCGGCGTCCTGGGGGTTGCGGCGGGTGGCCTCGGCCGCCTGGCGCTCGCGCTCGACGAAGCGCTCCTCGCCGCTGCCGCCGCCCGCGTTGCGCTCCGTGATCGCGTCCACGAGACCGCCGGAGACGTCGCCGCCGATGCCGAAGAAGACGAGGCCGCCGCCCATCAGGACGGCGAGCGTCACGTAGATCACCTTGATGGTGTTCCGGCGGCCGCGGCCTTGGAGGTCGAAGAGCATTGGTGCGGGTCAGTCCTCGTCTGGGTCGAGCGGCATGAGCTCGGGGTCGTTCGCCGCGGCCATCTCGGCCGCCTCGCGCGCCGCCGCGCGTTCCGCCCGGCGGTCGAGCGCCGCTGCCAGGAGGATACTTCCCTCGTAGAGCCCGTACAGCGGAACCATCATCATCAGCATGGTCACGGGGTCCTGGCCGGGCAGCAGCATCGCCAGGATCGCGATGACGATGATCGCGTAGCGGCGGGTGCGCCGCAGCTTCGCGACGCTGACGATGCCCACCCGGGTGACCGCCAGGATCGCGATCGGGACCTGGAAGGCGAGGCCCATCGCGATCAGGACCGTGATCGCGAACTTGTAGTAGTCGCGGGCCTGCAGGAGGATGTCGTACTCGTCGTCGTTGAAGTTCTGGAGGAAGTCGACGGCGCTCGGCAGGACCGCGTAGTAGGCGAACAGCACGCCGGCGATGAACAGGAACGGCACGGCGAGCATCAGCGGCAGCGCCACCTGCTTCTCGCGGGGGGAGAACGCGGGCAGGACGAACGCGTACATCTGGTAGAGGAGCAGCGGCATGGCGAGCAGCAGCGCGCCATAGCCGGCCAGCTTGATCGTCTGGGTGAACGGCTCGCCGACGCCGGTGGTGATCGGCTTCTTGGCCTGGGCCTTGGGGACGGAGGCGGCGAGCGCCTTCGCGTCCTCGGCCTGCTCACGCCAGAGCTGCGCCTCGGTGGCCGAGCCGGCCGTGAGGGCGAGCGCGCGGGCGCGCCTCTCGGACTCGAGCGCGTACCGCTTGACCTGGGCCTGGAAGGCGGCCGTCTGCTCGAACGGGTCGAGCGACTTGCCCTCCTTCTTGAACGCCGTCTTCTCGAGCGGGACGTTGACGATGTCGAGGATCACGCCGTTCTGCCACGCGCAGATGCCGAACGCGACCGCGACGACTCCGACGCAGACGAGCAGCCGGGTACGGAGCTCGTCGAGGTGCTCGACGAGGCTCAGGCGGTCGTCGTGACCGACGGTGCGGATCGCGGTGGCCATGGCTGCTGGCGCGGCGGCCGGCGGCGCCTAGCGGCGCTCGGGGACGACCTCGCCCTCGAGGCGCTCCTCGGCGGCGGCCGCCTCGGGCCGGCCGAGCGCGGCCTGGACCTCGGCGCGCGAGCCCGCGCGCGGGGCGGCGTCGTCGTCGTCCTCCTCGTCGTGCTTGCTCGTAAGCGAGTCCTTGAGCTCGCGCATGCCGGTCCCGACGGAGCGGGCCACGCCCGGCAGCCGCTTGGGGCCGAAGATCACGAGCACGATGACCAGGACGATGATCAGCTCGGTCGGGCCGATGCCCTGGATGAAGGCGACGTTCATGGGGTCTGGGACCTCCGGGAGGGTGGGTCAGAGGGTAGCGCCGAACAACCTGGGCCCTTCGGTTCAAGTCCGGCTCACGCGCTGCCGATCAATGGCCCATCGAAGGGAACTGCGAGATGAGCGACCCCACAGATCACAACCATCACGTCCGCCGCGTCACCCTCCCCTCCGGCCGCTCGATCGAGGTCGTCTACTTCGATCCGCAGCCCGGCGCCGCCGACCCCTCGGCCTCCGCGCCGGCCGCCACGCCGTCCACCGACGAGGAGCTCCACCTCTGCCCCGAGTGCGAGGCGGGTCTCGTCTATCCCCTCGAGTGGGAAGAGGTCAACGCGACGCAGTGGGAGGTCGACCTCCGCTGCCCCAACTGCGAGTGGTTCCACGTCGGGACCTACGAGCAGGAGGTCGTCGACCGCTTCGACGACGAGCTCGACCGTGGGACCGCGGCGCTCGTCCGTGATCTCAAGCAGCTCACGCGGGCCAACATGGAGGAGGAGATCGAGCGCTTCTGCGAGGCGCTGGACTCCGACGCCATCTGGCCGATGGACTTCTAGGGCGCTCGACCGCCCTCGTCCGCGCGGGGTCCCGGCGACGGTAGGGCTCCCGGTCCGCGTCAAGCCGCCCCAGGCCCACTAGACGCCGATCTCGACGAGCCCGGACTCGTAGGCGAAGACGACGGCGTGGACGCGATCACGCAGGTCGAGCTTGGCGAGCACGCTGCGCACGTGCGTCTTGGCGGTGGTCTCGCTGACGACGAGCTGTTCGGCCAACTCGCGGTTGGACGCGCCGCGGCCGGGCAGACGCAGCACCTGACGCTCGCGCGGCGTCAGCGTGTCGAGGGCGGCCTGCAGGTCCTCGCGTGGACGGGGAAGCCGCGCGAAGCGCTCGACGACCCGGCGGGTGACCGACGGGGAGAGCACGGCCTCCCCTGCGTTGAGGAGGTGGATCGCGTCGATGAGCTGTTCGGGGGGCGCGTCCTTGAGCAGGAAGCCACTGGCCCCCGCGCGCAGGCCTTCGTAGACGTACTCGTCGAGGTCGAACGTGGTCAGCAAAAGGATGCGCGTGGGCAGCTCCTCAGCCGCCAGCCGGCGAGTGGCCTCCAGACCGTCGACGTTCGGCATGCGGATGTCCATGAGCACCACGTGGGGCCGAAAGCGGCGGACCGCCGCGACAGCCTGCTCACCGTCTGCCGCCTCGCCGACGACCTCGAGATCGGGCTCCTCGTGCAGCAGCGACCGGAAGCCGGCGCGCACCATCGCCTGGTCGTCGGCGATCACCAGGCGAATGTTCATGCGACCGCGGTGGGCAGCGTGGCACGGACTGCGAAGCCGCCCGTCTCCCTCGCTCCGGCCTGCAGCGTCCCCCCGTAGAGGGCGACGCGCTCGCGCATCCCGACGAGCCCGTGACCACCGCCGTCCGGGGCCGCTGGCGTTGCGCGGCCGTCGTCGCAGACCTCGAGCTGGATGGCATGCGCGTCGTAGCGAACGGCGACCCGCGCCCGCGCGTCACCGGCGTGCTTGAGCACGTTCGTGAGCGCCTCCTGGACGATCCGATAGGCGGCCAGGTCCACGCCGGGCGGGAGCGGGCGACGATCGCCGGCCATCTCGAACTCGACCCGCAGCCCGGCATCACGCAGCTGCGCGACAAGCGCGCCGACGTCCTCGATCCCCGGCTGCGGCGCCAGCGAGAGGCCCTGGTCCTCGGCGCGCAGCAGACCGAGCATCCGCCGCATCTCGGCCAGCGCCTGACGTGCCGTCTCCTCGGCCGCCTGGAGCTCTTGCGGATCGGCGGGCCGGCCGTTCGCCAGCCGGCGGCGCACGGAGCCCGTCTGCACGGCGATGACGCTGATCGAGTGGGCGACCACGTCGTGCAGCTCGCGCGCGATCCGCGCGCGCTCCTCGGCAACGGCCGCTCGTGCGCGCGCCTCGCGGTCGCGCTCCAGTCGGTCGGCGCGCTCGGCGAGCTGCTCGGCCCGCGACGAGCGATCGCGCAGTGCGACGCTGAGCCCCCAGACCATGCCGCCGATGATGCTCAGGAAGACGAAGTCGCCCACGCCGGGAGGTGGCTCGCCCTCTGGCGGCGCGACCTGCTCGAGGCTCAGCAACCCGGCGAGCATGAGGATCCCGACCCCCAGGCCGGCGACCGCCCGACGGCGCTCGGCGTGCAAGCCCACTGACGAGAACGTGACCAGCAGGACCGCCATGATGTAGGCGTACTCCAGGCCGCTGCCCGCGAACTTGAGGACGAAGAGCGGTAGCAGCGAGACGGCCAGGACCGCGACGGGAGCAAAACGCCGCCACAGCAGCGGGACCGTCATGGCCAGCGCGGCGGCGGCATGCAGCGGTCGGTCGTCGCCGGCCTCGGCAAGCCAGGTCTCGGCCTGCGCGATCAGCGTCACGGCGCCGGCGATGAGCCAGTCCAGGCGGTGTGGTCGATCGGCGGTGGGCGCCGTGAGCGGTAGCGAGAACGCCATCGCCGCGACCCTAACCCGATCGCCCGCGCCGCGCATCGCCTTTGCGGACGATCCCGAACGCCCGCAAGATCGTCAGCGCGGACGAGATGGTCGGTCCAGCGGGCCGATGCCGGCGCCGGACGGCGGACGTACGGTCGTCGTCACCCGAACCAGGAGAAGACCCATGTTCCGCCACCTGAAGACCCTCACGACCGTCGCCGCCGCGCTCGCGCTCGGCGCCTGCGGGGGAGACGACGATCCGAGCGGCGAGCGAGCGGCCGCGTCAACGACCACGACGCAGGCCGGGACGGCGCAGGGTCGGGATGCCGAGCGCTACTGCGGCGTGGTCGAGCGACTTGACGCCGCGGGCGAGAAGTTCTTCTCCGATCTCGGAGAGGACGCGGAGCCGAAGGATTTCGAGAAGGCCGAACGGCGCTTCATCGAGCAGCATGCGCAGGAGCTCTCCGAGCTCGAGCAGGTGGCGCCGCCGCAGATCGCCCGCGACGTCGACGCGCTGATGACGGCGATGCGCCAGCGGGCGGGCATCGACACGACGGTCCAGGTCACCGAGAAGGCCGCCCATGCCGCCGAGCGTCGCGTCAAGGCCTTCGAGAAGCGAGCGTGCTGACCGGCGAGCCTCGTCCGTGTGACGCCGCTGGCGGATGGCGCCGTGCCGAAGACGCGACCACCCCTTCACGAGCACCGCCGGCGACGCGACCGTCCCCATGCGCCACGAGCGCTGGCGGCGCCGCCCCTACGCGTACCGCTCCACGACGCCGTCGGCGACGAGCTCCAGCGCTCCGCGCTGGCCGTCGCCGAGGCCGTCGGGCAGGCCTGACTTCGCCGACTCGACGATCGCCAGCGCCTCCTCCTTGGCGGCCGCGAGGGCGCCGGTCGCGGCGATCGCGTCGCACACCGCCGCTGCCTGTTCAGGCGTGCGCAGCTCGCGCAGTTCGAGCGCGGCGAGCGCCGGGTCGCGCTCGCGGGCGAGGATCAGCGGCAGCGTGACGGTGCCGTCGAGCAGGTCGGTGCCGCGGTGCTTGCCGGTGCGCTCGGCAGGGCCGGAGACGTCGAGCACGTCGTCGAGGAGCTGGAAGGCGAGGCCGATCCGCCGGCCGAAGTCGCCGAGCGCCTCCGCGAGGCCGCCCGCCTCGAGCGCCCCGAGCTGGGCGGCGGCCTGGAAGAGCCGCGCGGTCTTGAGGTCGCAGCGGCGCTCGTAACGCTCGCGGCTGATCCCGACGTCCCACGCGTCCTCGCGCTGGAGCAGCTCGCCGGCCGCGAGCGCCGAGGAGGCGTCGGAGAGGATCCGCAGCTCGTCGGCGCGCCCGTTGGCGGCGAGCTCGGCGAAGGCGCGCGAGAACAGCAGGTCGCCCGTGGCGATGGCGATGTCGCGCCCCGCGGTCGCCACCACGGTCGGGCGGCCGCGGCGCAGCGACGCGGCGTCGAGGACGTCGTCGTGGACGAGCGTGGCCGAGTGGATGAGCTCGACGGCGACCGCGGCGCGCAGGAGGCCCGGCCCCGTGTCGCGCCCGGCGGCGAGGAAGCCCAGCAGCGGCCGCAGCCGCTTGCCGCCGGCGG
>JALYMV010000243.1 GCA_030773575.1 Actinomycetota bacterium | reverse complement strand
CGCGACGACCGGCACGGCCGCCGCGATAGCCCGGGCGGCCTCGACGGCGGCGCGCGCCGCCTCGGCGGCGGAGCCGAGGTCGTCGGCGGTGAAGAAGGCGGTCAGCCCGTCGCCGGCGTGCTTGCCGATGATGCCGCTGCGCGAGAGCACCGCGTCGTCCATGACGCCGGCGAGCGCCTGCATGAAGCCGAAGAACGCGCGGCTGGGCAGCCGGCGCGAGAGCGCGCTCGACGCCTCGAGGTCGGCGAACAGGATCGCCGCCTCTGTGCGCCGCGGCTCCATCAGCCGCGCCATGCGCGTGAACTGGCCCTCGTCCCCGCGCAGGACGAGCGCCAGCAGGCTGGCGGGGATCGAGGGTCCGTACAGCATCGCGTATCCGAGCGTCTCGCCCTCCTCGCGCAGCGAGAGCCCGATGCAGCTCACGCGCGACGGCGCGCCCTCGGGCCTCGCGAAAAAACTGCACCTCGTAGGTCCACAGCGGGGGCGGGGTGGCCGGCCGCATCGGCGGGACCCGCTCGCGGAGCTCGGGCGGGATCCGCTCGAGGATGTCGGGCTCACGGTCGAGCATGAACGGCACGTGGACCCGCATCCACTTGTCCTCGCTCTCCTCGGTGATCATGCCGTCCCAGGCGGGCAGCTTGCGGGTGATCATCACGTGCTCGCCGAGGCCGAGCGCCCGCTCGTCGGGCTCGCCGACCGTGAGCTTGAGCTGCTCCGACAGCCACGCGAGGCGCCAGTCGGCGTCGACGATCTCGAACGCCCAGCCCGTCCGCTCGAGCTTGCGGGCGATCGCCACGAGGCGCTCGCGGCGCGGATCGGGGACGGCGCGGAGCGGCTGGGCGCTCATGCCCGCGGCGTCATCACCGCCCGCGCTCCGCGTGCGGGGATGAAGGTGATCATCTTGCGGCGGTGGCGCTCGGGCCGCGGGTCGTCGGGGCGCAGGTCGCAGCGCTCGAGGACCGTCCCCAGCACCTGGCGCATCTCGTACTGCGCGAACGCGGCGCCCAGGCAGCGCCGCACGCCGCCACCGAAGGGCACCCAGCCGTAGGTGTCGGGCTTGCCGTCCAGGAAGCGCTCGGGCCGGAAGGCGTGCGGCTCGGGATAGAGGTCGGCGCGGCGGTGCATCAGCGTCACCGACGTCCCGAGCGTCGCGCCGGCGGGGGCCGTGTAGCCGCCGACTGCGAACGGCGCGGTCAGCCGGCGCATGACGTAGGTGATGACGGGCCGGACGCGCTGGGCCTCCTTGACCGCCGCGTCGAGGTAGGCGCCGTCCTCGCGCGAGCGGGCGAGCGCCTCGGGATGGCGCATGAGGCGCTCGAGCGTCCAGGCCATCGTGGTGGCCGTCGTCTCGTGGCCCGCGACGAGCAGCGTGACCAGGTCGTCGCGCAGCTCGGCGTCCGTGGCGTCCGGCGTGGCCGTCAGCAGCATGGAGAGGATGTCCTCGCCCTGCGCGCCGGTCGCCCGCCGCCGGGCGATCTCGTCGAAGAGCTGGGCGTCGACCTCGTCGCACAGGCGCTTGAAGCGGGCCCACGGCCCGCGGCCGCCGAAGTCGCGCTGCAGCGCGGGCGTCATCATCGCGTTGGAGGAGCCGAGCAGCCGCGCGAGGTCGCCCTCCAGGCGGTCCATCCGCGCGCCCTCCTGCATCCCGAAGACGGTCCGCAGGATGATGCGCAGGGTGATCCGCTGCATCGACGGCAGCAGCGCGAACACCTCGCCGGCCGGCCAGCGGTCGACCTCGGCGGCCGCGATCTCGCGCATCACGTCGCCGTAGACGCGCATCCGCTCCCCGTGAAAGGGCGGGAGCAGCAGCTTGCGCCGCCGCAGGTGCTCGCCGTCGTCGAGCAGCAGGACGGAGTGCGGGCCGACGAGCGGCCCGAGGATCCCGTTGCCCTCCCCGGCGTGCAGGACCGCCGGGTCGCCCGTGAAGATCCGCCGGACCTCGGCGGGCTCGGCGACCACCACCAGCGGATCGAACGGCCAGACGTCGACGGCGAACACGTCGCCGTAGCGCCGCCGGTAGCGCTCGAGCATCCGGTGCTCGGTGAGCAGCATGCGCATGCCCTGCGCGAAGCGGGGCAGCACCTTCGGGCCCGGCGGCGGTGGTGCGGGGACCGCCGCGCGCGGCGGGACTTCGGCTACGGCGGTGGACACGGTGTGAGGTCTCCTCCCTCGACCGACGACTCGCGCCGTATGCAACAGGGGGGCGGCGCCGCTCGTTGTGAGCTACGTCACGTTCTCACTCGGCGGCGGCCGACTGGCGCAGCAGCGTGCCCGTGGTCTGCTCGAGGATCCGGCGCCAGGCGCGCGACTTCTCCTTCTCGGCGCCGAAGTGGCGCATCACCTTGCGCACGCGCGTGGCCGAGATCTCGATGCCGTGGCGGGCGCAGACCTCGCGCAGCTCCTCGTAGTCCGTCGCGAGCTTGAGCGTCACGGACTCGAAGCCGTGGCGGGCGACGTCGACGCGCGACGTGTAGTTCATGACGCTCGTCTCGAACATCAGCTCGTCGTCGGGCTCGGGCTCGATCAGGACGATGTCGACGCCGGGATAGCGGTCCTCCCACTGGCGCGCCATCTCGTGCAGCCGCTGGTAGGCGAGGAGCTTGAAGGTCTGGTAGCCGATCTTGGTGAGCCCCATGTCCGACACCCGGCGCTTGCGCGAGCCGAGGAGCGTCGGGACCTCCTTGGAGAAGTCGTTGACGAACGGGACGAGCGGGTTGACGACGACGATGAACTTGGCGCCCGCCTCGACCGCGATGTCGACGTTCGTGGTGGAGACGATGCCGCCGTCGACGAGCTCGCGGCCGCGGATCGTGTGCGGCTTGTAGACCATGGGCAGGGCGGTCGACGCGCGCACCGCGCTCGAGATCGGGACGTCGTCCCAGCCCTCGGCGCCGAGGACGATCCGCTCGCAGGTGTCGAGGTCGGTTGCGGCGAGGTAGAGCTCGTTGCCGAGCGCCCGGAAGTCGTCCGTGCGGTCGGGGTCGGAGAGCACGGTGGCGACGTACTGCTCGATCCCCGAGCCGGTGTAGACGCCGGAGGGCAGGACGTCGCCGAGCGCCACCGCCACGTCCATCGCCGACAGCGAGCCGAGCTTGGCGGAGAGCTCGCGGGCGACCCGGATGGCGTGCCACGGCAGGACGACCCCGCGGCGCACGAACTCGGAGAGGTTGGGGCGCAGGAGCATCCCGAGGTCGATGTCGCGGAACGGCGTCGGCACCTGGTTGAGGACCACGCGCATCATCTGCTCGGGCGTCACGCCGTTGGCGGTCAGCGCGGCCACGAACGAGCCCGCGCTGGTCCCGACGTAGACGTCGAAGGTGTTGACGGAGCGGTTGACCGACAGGAGGTCGAGCGCGCGGAGCGCGCCGATCTCGTACACGCCGCCCGTGAAGCCGCCCCCGCCGAGGACGAGCGCGGTCTTGGACTGCCTGCGGCGCCGCGGCGCGCGGCGGCGGCCGGCACCCGAGTCGAGGTTCACGACGGAGCCCATGTCTGCTGACAAAGTGTACGGCCCGATACCCTCGGCCCGCACGGCATGGCTCGGCTCGTCAGCACCCTCATCCTGCTCGCCTGCCTGCTCGCCCCCGCGGCGGCGGCGGGCGCCGACCGTGCGGCGACGCGGGCGGAGCTCGGCCGCCAGATGCGCCTGGCCGGCGCAGGCTCGGGGGCACTCGTCGTCGATCTCGACGCCGGCGAGGAGCTCTATGCCTCGCGCCCCGACACGCCGCGCGTGCCGGCCTCGGTGGAGAAGCTCTACACGACGACAGCCGCGCTGCTGCGTCTCGGGCCC
>JALYMV010000242.1 GCA_030773575.1 Actinomycetota bacterium | reverse complement strand
CCCCGGGGCCACCCGCAGCGCCTCCGGCGGCGAGCCGTCCGGCCGCCACCTCCCGCGCGTGCTCGCGGTCGCGGGCCTGCTCGCCATCGCACTGCTGCTCTACCTGGCCAACGCGACCCTCCAGCCGTTTCACGGCGAGGGGCGCGGCGCCGTCCGCGTCAGCGTGCCGGCCGGCGCCGACGCCGGCCGGATCGGCGACATCCTCGCCGAGCGCGGCGTGGTCGACTCCGGGCGCTTCTTCACGCTCAACGCCACCATCACGGGCCGGCGGGGCAACCTGCGCCCGGGCAACTACACGCTCCCCAGGGACATGTCCTACGGCGACGCGATCGGCGCCCTCGCCGAGGGGCCGAAGGCCAAGGTCATCAAGACCTACGACCTGACGATCCCCGAGGGCCGCTCGGCCCGCGAGACCGACGTGAAGATCGAGAAGACCGACATGGAGGGCGACTACCTGTCGGCTACCCGCAGCCCGGCGGCCCTCAAGGCGGCCCGCAAGCTCGGCCTGCCTCGCAACGTCCGCACGACGGAGGGCTTCCTGTTCCCCGCCACCTACAAGCTGCCGGAGGGGACGACGGCGCGCGAGCTGGTCCAGCGTCAGCTGCAGGGCTTCGCCGACAACACCGCCGACATCTCCTACGCCCGCGCGCGCCGCGGCAACCTGACCCGCTACGAGGTGCTGATCATCGCCTCGATGATCGAGCGCGAGGTGCAGCTCGACCGCGAGCGCCCGCTCGTCGCCGCCGTCATCTACAACCGGCTCAAGGCCGGGATGACGCTCGGCATCGACGCGACGATCCGCTATGCGACGAACAACTGGACCCGGCCGCTCCGCGTCTCCGAGCTCGAGGCCGACTCCCCGTACAACACCCGCCTGCGCCGCGGGCTGCCGCCGACGCCGATCGGCAACCCGGGGCTCGCGTCGATCAAGGCGGCGGCCAAGCCGGCGAACGTCGACTTCCTGTACTACGTCGTCAAGCCGGGCTCGAAGGGCGCGCACGCGTTCTCGGAGACCGACGCCGAGTTCCAGGCCGACGTGCAGCGCTACAACCGGGCGCGCGAGAGCAGCGGCGGCGCGCCCTAGGAGCGTGATCGCTCGGGCGCCGCGGCTGGGGGTGGCGGGGTGGCCCGTCGCCCACTCGCGCTCGCCCGCCATGCACAACGCCGCGCTGGCCGAGCTCGGCCTGCCGTGGCGCTACCTCAGGCTGCCGATTCCGCCCGGGGAGCTCGCCGAGACCGTGCGGGCGCTGCCCGGAGCCGGCTTCCGCGGGATCAACGTGACGATCCCCCACAAGGAGGCGGCGCTCGCGCTCGCGGACGAGGCGACGGAGGCCGCCCGGGCGATCGGCGCCGCCAACACGCTCACCTTCGACCCGCAGACCGGCGCGATCGAGGCCGACAACACGGACGCGCCCGGCCTGCTCGAGGCGATCCCCGCGTCCCATGACCCGCGCGGGCGAACGGCGCTCGTCCTGGGCGCCGGGGGCGCCGCCCGCGCCGCCGTCCATGCGCTGCTGGGCGCCGGCGCGGCGGACGTCGCGGTCCACAACCGCACCCGTGAGCGGGCCGAGCGGATGGTCGCCGAGCTGGGCGGGGGCAGGGTGGTCGACGCGCCGGTCGAGGCCGACATCGTCGTCAACGCCACGCCGGTCGGATTGCAGGAGTTCAAGGCGATGCCCCTGGCCGCCGATACGGTGGTTGCCGGAAGCTGCGTGGTGGACATGGTCTACCGGGACGGCGGCACCAGACTGCTCCAGATCGCGCGCGATCGGGGGGCGGTCGGGGTCGACGGCCTGGAGGTCCTGATCGCCCAGGGCGCTGCGTCACTCGAACGCTGGACCGGCAGGCCCGTATCGCGTCAGACGATGCGGCAGGCGTTGACCTAGACCCGAGCGCAGACCATGAACTTCCCCGCCACAGCCCCGCCCAAGCCGCAGACCCGCAAGTGGGACGGCGTCACGAGCCCGTCGCGCCGCGGCGGCTCCGGACGGATGCTCACCGAGGTCCTGATCGACCTGGGCTACGTCGACCGCACCGAGATCGACGACGCCGTCGTCCAGGCGCAGGCCGCCGGCTCGGCGCCCGAGCACGTCCTGCTGGGCTCGGGCCGCCTCAACGAGGTCCAGCTCTCGCGCGGCATCGCCGAGCGCTTCGGCCTCGACCACCTCTCGCTGCCGCACTTCCGCGTCGACCCGGCCGCCGCCAAGCTCGTGGCGCCCGCCGCGGTGGCGCGCTACCAGGCCCTGCCGGTCGCCTTCGTCAACGATCGCACGCTGCTCGTCGCCATGGCCGACCCGGCCAACGTCCTCGCCGTCGACGACATCGCGGTGATGACGGGCTACGAGGTCCGCCCCGCCGTCGCCTCGGGCGCCGACATCGAGCAGATCGTCGAGAAGCTCAACGACCCCAACGGGCTCGAGCTCATCGGCCTCCAGCAGATCGAGGAGGTTGAGCCCCCCGAGCCCGTGGTCGAGCAGGCCACCCACCAGGCCTACGTCCCGGAGTCCACCCAGATCTCCTTCGGCGCCGACGAGGACGCCTCGGTCATCGGGCTCGTCCACAAGGTCATCTCCGAGGCCGCCGACCGCGGCGCCTCCGACATCCACTTCGAGCCGGGCGACCCCGACATGCGCGTCCGCTACCGCGTCGACGGCGTGCTCCACGAGGCGGCCACGGTTCCCTCCGCGATCGTCCCCGCGGTCATCTCGCGCATCAAGATCCTCTCCGACCTCGACATCGCCGAGCGCCGCCTGCCCCAGGACGGCCGCATCTCGATGACGCTCGAGGGCCGCCACATCGACGTCCGCGTCGTCACGCTGCCCGCCTCCCACGGGGAGAACGTCGTGATGCGCATCCTCGACCAGAGCTCGGTGATGATCGAGCTCGAGAAGCTGGGCATGCTGCCGCAGGCCCACGAGCGCTTCGTCAAGGCGTTCTCCCAGGCCCACGGCGCCGTCCTCGTCACGGGCCCGACCGGCTCCGGCAAGTCGACCTCGCTCTACGGCGCGCTCAACCAGCTCAACACGGTCGAGAAGAACATCATCACCATCGAGGACCCGGTCGAGTACCAGCTCGACGGCGTCACCCAGGTGCAGATCAATCCCAAGGCCGGCCTCACCTTCGCCAACGGCCTGCGGGCGATGATGCGCGCCGACCCGGACATCATCATGGTCGGCGAGATCCGCGACCGCGAGACGGCGCAGATCGCCATCGAGGCCGCGCTCACCGGCCACCTCGTCCTCTCCACGCTGCACACCAACGACGCGCCGACGGCGATCACCCGCCTGATCGAGATGGGCATCGAGCCCTTCCTGGTCGGCTCGGCGGTGGACTGCGTCGTCGCCCAGCGCCTCGCCCGGATGCTCTGCGAGGAGTGCAAGCGCCGCGTGACGGTGTCGGCCGACGTGCTGCGGACCAACGGCTGGGACCTCGGGCTCGACCTCGAGTGCTACGAGCCGGTGGGCTGCGCGCGCTGCGGCGGCACGGGCTACAAGGGCCGCGTCGGCCTCTACGAGGTCATGTGGATCTCCGAGACGATCCGCCAGATGTGCGTCGCCCGCGACACGGCCGACGCGATCTGCCAGGCCGCGGTCCGCGAGGGCATGATGCGCCTGCGCGAGGACGGCCTCGAGAAGGTCCGGCGGGGGCTCACGTCCATCGCCGAGGTCACGAGGGTCGCCGGCACCAGGTAAAGCCCCGCGGTCGCGCTGCCGATGTAGCGGGAGACCATGAACGTCGAATTCTCGGACATCCTCCTGCAGGTCGTCGCCCAGAACGCGTCGGACCTCCACATCACGGCCGGCGCCCCGCCGACGCTGCGCGAGCGCGGCGCGCTGGTGCCGATCGAGGGCCTCCCGGTCCTGACGCCGACCGACACGCGGGAGATCGTCTACGCGATCCTCTCCAGCGCGCAGCGCCAGCGCCTGGAGACCGACTGGCAGCTCGACTTCTCCTACTCCATCCCGGGCCACGCGCGCTTCCGCGTCAACGCCTACATGCAGAAGGGCTCCATCGGCGCCGCCTTCCGCCTGATCCCGGCCGAGACGGTCCCGATCGAGAAGCTCGGCCTCCCGCCGGTCATCCGCGAGTTCGCGACCAAGCCGCGCGGCATCGTCCTCGTCACGGGCCCCACCGGCTCGGGCAAGTCGACGACGCTCGCCTCGCTGATCAACGAGATCAACGAGACCCGCGACGAGCACATCATGACCATCGAGGACCCGATCGAGTTCCTGCACTCCCACAAGCGCTGCCTCATCAACCAGCGCGAGCTCGGCTCCGACGCCCAGACCTTCGCGCTCGCGCTCAAGGCCGCGCTGCGCCAGGACCCGGACGTGATCCTCGTGGGCGAGATGCGCGACATGGAGACGATCGGCACCGCGCTGACCGCGGCGGAGACCGGCCACCTCGTCTTCGCGACGCTCCACACCCAGGACGCGCCGCAGACGATCGACCGCATCATCGACGTCTTCCCCGCCCACCAGCAGGGTCAGGTCCGCATGCAGCTCGCGGTCGGCCTGCAGGGCGTCGTGACCCAGACGCTGATCCCGACCGCCGACGGCGCCGGGCGCTGCGTGGCGGCCGAGGTCCTCGTCCCGACCCCCGGCATCCGCAACCTGATCCGCGAGGGCAAGACCCACCAGATCTACTCCGCGATCCAGACGGGCGCCAACGTCGGGATGCAGACGATGGACACCTCGCTCGCGGGCCTCGTCCGCCAGGGCAAGATCACGCTGGCCACGGCCGAGAGCCGCTCCTCGCAGCCCGCGGAGCTGCGCAAGCTCGTCCACTCCGGCGGCACGGCCGCACTCGCGGCGGTCTAGGCCATGGGCGCCGCGACCTACCGCTACAAGGCGGTCGACGTCTCCGGCCTCCCGCAGAAGGGGGAGGTCTCCGGCGAGTCGATGCAGGCGGTCACCGACCAGCTCAAGCAGCGCGGGCTCACGGTCACCGACGTCGCGGAGAAGAAGAGCGGCCTCAGCATGGAGCTGACGCTGCCGTCCCGCATCAAACCGGCCGAGCTGACGGTGATGACCCGCCAGCTGTCGACGATGGTGTCGTCGGGCATGACGCTCCTGCGGGCGTTCCACGTCCTCGAGGAGCAGATCGAGAACAAGAAGCTCAAGGAGATCGTCGAGAAGGTCCGCGAGGACATCGAGGCCGGCCTCCTGCTCTCCGCCGCCCTCGCGCGACACCCCAAGGTCTTCGGCCCGCTCTACGTCGCGATGGTCCGCGCGGGCGAGGCCGGCGGCGTGCTCGAGGAGTCCCTCGACCGCACGGCCGACCAGCTCGAGAAGGACGACTCCCTCCGCCGCCAGGTCAAGAGCGCGATGATGTATCCGACCGTCGTCCTCTCCTTCGCGGTGATCGTGCTCTTCGCCCTGATCACCTTCATCGTCCCCGTCTTCGCGGCGGTCTTCGAGGACTTCGGCGGCGAGCTGCCGCTCATCACCAAGTTCACGATGGGCCTCTCGGACTTCGCCAAGGGCTTCTGGTGGCTGATCATCGGCGGCACGATCGGCGGCTTCATCGCCTTCAAGAAGTGGCGCACGTCGGACTTCGGCCGGCCCCACTGGGACCTCTTCCGCCTCAAGATCCCCTTCAAGATCGGCGACACGGTCCAGAAGATCGCCCTCGCGCGCTGGTCGCGGACGTTCTCCGCCCTCTACGCGGCGGGCGTGCCGATCATGCAGGCGATCGAGGTCACGGGCCAGACGGCCGGCAACCACGTCGTCGAAAAGGCCATGAAGGAGGTCATCGAGTCCGTGAAGTCCGGCGGATCGATCGCCGCCCCGCTCAAGGAGGCCCCGATCTTCCCGGCCATGGTCGCCCAGATGGTGGCCGTCGGCGAGGAGACGGGCGGCCTCGACGCCATGCTCTCCAAGGTCGCGGACTTCTACGAGGACGAGGTCGCCGCCGCCGTCAAGGCGCTCACCTCGATCCTGGAGCCCATCATGATCATCGTGGTGGGCGGTATCGTCGGCTTCGTCGTCATCGCGATGTACATGCCGATGTTCAAGCTGTACGACCAGATCCAGTAGGGGCGAGGCGGGCCTGCCGCCGCAGCCGCGCCGCCACCCGCGTCCGCAGGTTGAACGCCTGCTTGACGGCGCGGTCGCCGCGCGAGCCGTCCGGCGGCAGCAGGCGGATCTGACGGGCGAACTGCATCTGGTCGAAGACGACGAAGTTCGAGATCACCTTCCCGTCGCGGATGACGAAGTGGTCGATGCCGTCGATCGCCAGCCGCTTTCCGGTCGGCGCGATGCCGAGCAGCTCGCCCCGGTGGCTGCCGGTGAGGTGCCAGTGGACGAAGACGTCGTCGCCCTGCTCGACGAGCGAGACGATCCGCATGTCCCAGTCCGGGAGCGCCGCGAGGGCCTCCTCGAAGTAGGCGGCGATCTCCTCGGCGCCCGTGCACGTGCGGTCGGGGAAGCGCTCGACGGTCGCCTCCGTCCAGAACCGGCGCAGGGGGGTGACGTCGCGGCGGTTGAGCTGCTCGAACGCCCAGCGGACGAGCTCGCCGTTGGAGGCGGTGGTGGGAGCAGTCGCGGTGGCGGCCATGCCGCAGCCTCCCAGAGGGCCGCGGCCACCGCAACCGCCCTCCCCGGCCGCCCGGCGGACCTCACCGGTCGGGCCCGGAGAACCGCATCGGCGCGATGTCGAGCAGCTCGCGCTCGGAGACGTGATCCACCTGCAGCGTGGTGTGGCGGATGCCGTAGCGCTCGCCGAGCAGGTCGCGGAGCTCGCGCCGGCGGGCGTGGCAGTCCTCGCCCGGTGCGACGAGCACGTGGGCGGCCAGGGCGGGGAAGCCGGAGGTGACCTCCCAGACGTGGAGGTCGTGGACCTCGAGGATCCCGGGCGCACGGGCCATCGCCCTCCCGATCTCCTGCACGTCCATCCCGGCCGGCGCCGCCTCGAGCAGGACGCGCCCTGAGTCGCGCACGAGCCCCCAGCCCGAGCGCAACATGAGCGCGGCGACCAGCAGGGCGGCCACGCCGTCGGCCTCCCGCAGGCCGGCGGTGACCACGAGGACGCCGGCCGCGATTGCGGCGAGCGAGCCGTAGAGGTCGGCGAGCACGTGCGCGCGGGCGCCCGCGAGGTTGAGCGACTGGCGCTCGGCGCGCGAGAGCGCCCACGCCGCCGCGACGTTGACCACCGCGCCGGCGGCGGCCGTGGCAATCACCAGGCCGCCGC
>JALYMV010000241.1 GCA_030773575.1 Actinomycetota bacterium | reverse complement strand
GGTGACCTCGGGGCGGGGCGAGGCCTCCTCTGGCCGGTCCCCCGCACGGCCGGGCCGGGACGCGTCACTGTCGCCGGGGCGCGTCTGGCCCGCCAGCCCCGGGACGCCGCGGGCGAGCCCCTGCATCGCCTGCGTGAACTCGCTCGGGATGATCCACATCTTGTTGGACTGGCCCTGCGCGATCTGCGGCAACGTCTGCAGGTACTGGTAGGCGAGCAGCTTCTCGTCCGCGTCGCCCGCGTGGATCGCGGCGAACACCGTCTCGATGGCCTTCGCCTCGCCCTCGGCGCGCAGGATCTGCGACTCCCGCGCGCCCTGGGCCCGCAGGATCGCGCTCTGCTTCTCCCCCTCGGCCGTGAGGATCTGCGACTGCTTGACCCCCTCGGCCGTGAGGATCGCCGCGCGGCGGTCGCGCTCGGCGCGCATCTGCTTCTCCATCGTCTCCTGCACCGTGCGCGGTGGCTCGACCGACTTGAGCTCGACGCGGTTGACGCGGATCCCCCACTTGCCAGTCGCCTCGTCGAGCACGACGCGCAGCTGGGAGTTGATCTGGTCGCGGCTCGTGAGCGTCTCCTCGAGCGTCAGCCCGCCGATCACGTTGCGCAGCGTGGTGACCGTGAGCTGCTCGATCGCCTGCAGCGGGTTCGCGACCTCGTAGGTGGCCGACTTCGGGTCCGTGACCGTGAAGTAGATGACGGTGTCGATCCCGACCACCAGGTTGTCCTCGGTGATCACGGGCTGGGGCGGGAAGGAGACGACCTGCTCGCGGAGGTCGATGAGCGGCTTGACCCGGTCGACGAACGGGATGATCAGGGTGAGGCCGGGCAGCAGCGTGCGGTTGTAGCGGCCGAGGCGCTCGACGATTCCCGCGCGCGCCTGCGGGACGATCCTCACGCCCGCGGCGGCGACGACGAACAGCAGCACCGCGAGCACTGCCAGGACGATCAGGCCTTCCATCTCGTGCCTCCTACTCGCTGACGAGCGCGGTCGCGCCCCGGATCTCGACGACGGTCACCCGCTTGCCGGCCGGGATGACCTCGTCCTCATGGTAGGTGCGAGCGGTCCAGATCTCGCCCTCGAGCTTCACGCAGCCCGCCTCGATCCCGACGTCCTCGACCACGGTCGCCTCGCGGCCGACGAGGGCCGCGGCGCCGGTCCGGGTCGCGAGCGACGGGCGCAGGTGCGCCTTGGCGATCGGGCGCAGCGCGAGGAGGAGCGCGGTCGAGGCGACGAGGAAGGCGACGAGCGAGACGGCGGTGCCCAGCCCGACCGCCGCGACGACCGCCGCGACCAGCGCCCCGCCCGCGAACGGCGCGAGGAAGAAGCCCAGCGTGAAGATCTCCCCCACCGCGAAGAGCGCCGCGACGACGATCCAGACGACCCAGGGCTCCATTGGCCCTTGAGCTTACGTCAACAGCGCTCTGGCGAAGTCATCCGCGTCGAACGGGCGGAGATCCTCGAGCTGCTCGCCGATGCCGATCAGCTTGACCGGGATCCGGAGCTCGTTGGCGATCGCGAGGGCGATGCCGCCCTTGGCCGTGCCGTCGAGCTTGGTGAGGACGATGCCGTCGACGCCGACCGCCTCGCCGAACAGCTTGGCCTGGCGGACGCCGTTCTGGCCCGTGGTGGCGTCCACGGTCATCAGCGTCTCGTGCGGAGCGTCGGGTATCTGCTTGGAGATCACCCGCCGGACCTTGGTCAGCTCGGCCATCAGATCGGTCTGGGTGTGCAGGCGGCCCGCGGTGTCGACGATCACGACGTCGGCGCCGATCTCGCGGCCGCGGGCGACGGCGTCGAAGGCGACCGCCCCCGGGTCGGCGCCCTCGCGCCCGCGGACGAACTCGCAGCCCGCCCGCTCCGCCCAGCGCTCGAGCTGCTCCACGGCGGCGGCGCGGAAGGTGTCGGCCGCGCCGAGGACGACGGTCTGGCCGAGCTCGCGCCGCAGGTGCCAGGCGAGCTTGCCGATCGTCGTGGTCTTCCCCGTCCCGTTGACGCCGACCATGAGGATGACCGCCGGCTCCGGGCGGATGTCGATCGTGTCGGTGCCCGTGCGCGCGAGGTCGGCGAGCAGCTCGGCGAGGCGGTCCGAGAGCGCCTCGCCCCCGGTGATGTCGCCTGCGGTGGCCTCCGCCTCGAGGCGCTCGACGACCTCCGCGGTGGTCCGGGCGCCGACGTCGGCGTAGATCAGGGCCTCCTCGAGGCGCTCCCAGGTCTCCTCGTCGAGGTCCTCGAACAGCGTCGCGCGGACCTCCTCCTGCAGCGCTTCGCGCGTCTTGCGCATGTTCTCGCGCATCCGGCGGAAGAAGCCGCGGCGCTGCTGCTCGCGGTCGGGCTCCGGCGGCGCCGAGCCGGCGCCGTTGGCGGTGATGAAGAGCTCGTGCCAGTCGCGGGCCATGGGCGGGGGGCAGAATAGCCCTGTGCCGATCGAGCTCCGCGCCGCCGATCCCGCCTCCGAGCCGGGCGCCGGCCTGCTCGCCGCCATGGTCGCCGAGATCGCGTCGATCTACGGCGAGGCGAGCCCGGACGACCCCGGCTTCGGGGTCGGTGCCGCCGAGCTCTCGCCGCCCACCGGCGCCTTTCTCGTGGGCTGGGAGGACGGCGCGGCGGTCGCCTGCGGCGGCGTGAAGCGCTGGGACGACGAGACGGGCGAGATCAAGCGGATGTACGTCGCCCCGGCCGCCCGCTCCCGCGGCCACGCGCGGGTGCTGCTGGCCGGGTTGGAGGCCGCCGCGCGCGACCTGGGCTACACGCGGGTCCGGCTCGACACGGGCCCGGAGCAGCCGCACGCCCGGGCGCTCTACGAGAGCGAGGGCTACGCCGATATCGCCGACTACAACGGCAACCGCCGGGCGGCGTTCTGGTTCGAAAAGGCGCTGTGACCATTCCCGGCAGAGCGGGAGCGACCGAGCTCGGATGACGCCGGCCGCGGCTATCGGCTGAAGCTCCGCACCCCGCCCTCGGGCGTCCACACCTCAACGAGGAGCGCCGTCTCGTCCTCGTTGAGGCGCACCGTGGAGACCTCGTCGACGTCGAGGCGGAAGAGGTGCAGCGGGCCGGGCGGCGCGTCGCCCACGACGACCGCCTGGATCCGCGCCGGATCGGTCACCTCCTCGGCGCGGCCGGCGAGCTTGGCGTCGCCCTTCCAGCCCGGCGGGTCGTCCGAGCCGCTGTGGAGGGCAAAGCGCGGGTCGCGCAGGAGGTCCTGGGCCTTGCGTGCCTGCCACATCGAGCCGATCCAGAGCTCGCCCTCGGCGAAGCTGGTCTCGGTCCCGGAGATCCGCGGCGCGCCGTCGCGCCGGAGGGTGGCCAAGGTCTTGTGGGTGTGGGCGTCGAGACGCTCGCGCACCTGCCGCGCCAGCGCGGGGGCGGCGGCCTCGAACGCGGCGAAGGAGGGCACGGCCCGGGGCGCTACGCCGCCGCGCGCGGCGGCAGCCGGCGGGAGATGACCTTCGAGACGCCGTTGCCCGCCATGGAGACGCCGTAGAGGCAGTCGGCCGCCTCCATCGTGCGCTTCTGGTGGGTGACGACGATGAACTGCGCGCGGTCGGAGAAGCGGCGCAGGAGGGCGAGGAAGCGGTCGATGTTGAGGTCGTCGAGCGCGGCCTCGACCTCGTCGAGGATGTAGAAGGGGCACGGCCGGGCGAGGAAGACGGCGAACAGGAAGGCCAGCGCGGTCAGCGACTTCTCGCCGCCCGACAGCAGCGTGAGGCGCTTGGTCGACTTGCCGGCCGGGGTGATCTCGATCTCGACGCCCGGCTCGTCGTCGGGCGGGCGCTCCTCGGCCTCGGCGGCCGCCTCCCCGTCGGCATCGTCGACGCCGCCGCCGAGCACGGCGCGCGGGCCGGAGTCCTCGCGCACGAGCCGCAGCCGGCCGCGGCCGCCCGGGAAGAGCTGCTCGACGACCTCCTCGAAGTTCCGCGCCGCGGCGGTGAACGTCTCCTCGAACGCCTCCCGGATCCGGCGATCGGTGTCGCGGATGAGCCCTCCGAGCTCGCGGAGGGCGGCCTCGAGGTCCTCGCGCTGGCGCTCGAGCTCCTCGACGTGCTCGACCGCCTCGGCGTACTCCTGCTGGGCGAGCGGGTTGACCGGGCCGAGCTGCTCCCGGCGCCGGACGAGCCGCTCGAGCCGACCCGTGAGCGCCGCGCGCTCCTCCTCGGGCAGGGGCTCGGTCGCGGGCCCGGCC
>JALYMV010000240.1 GCA_030773575.1 Actinomycetota bacterium | reverse complement strand
GTCCTGCGCGGCGTCCCTGCGGGCGCGCGGGTCCTCGAGGAGCCCGTGCCGGGCCCCGTGCTCGCGCTCGTCGAGGTCGCGACGGAGGACGAGGCGATCGCCATCGCCCGCGAGGCGCGCGGCGCGGTCTCCGTCTGGAGCCGCGACCCCGGCCACGCCGAGCGGATCGCGCGGACGCTGCCCGCGGAGCTCACCTGGGTCAACGAGCACGGCTTCTCGGCGCCGGCGGCCGCCGTGCGGATCGCCCGCCACGTCGAGGTCCGCCAGCTCGAGTCCCATCCGCTGCGGTTGCGCACGACGCGCTGGCTGCCCTACGACCCCGCACTCGTGCGCGCCTCGACCGCCGTGTCACTCCTGCGCCACGGGCGGGAGACCGACCGCGTCGCGAGCCTGCGCGCCGGGGCGGTCCCGCTCGCCCGCACCGCGGGGCGGATGGCGCGCGAGGCGCTGCGGCGCTAGCGACTACGCGGCGCGCGCGCTCGACACCAGTCGCAACCGGTCGGGCAGCACCGGCACCACGACGCGCTTGACGTACTCCGCCCCGCCGTGGAGCGCGACGTCGCGCAGCGGGTCCCAGCGCAGCCCGTAGCCCTTGCGGATCCGCGGCGGCAGCAGGCCGACCGTGATCTGGTTGGCGAGCTCGAGCAGCGGCCGCACGGCGATCGAAACGGGCGGCCGCATGACGATCTGGACCGCCAGCTCCCGCGCCTCGTCTGTGATGAAGAGGTCGTCGCCCGTGAGGAAGTCGTGCATGTAGGCGTCGAAGTCCTCGATCGTGTCCGGCATGTCGGAGTCGGCGAGCCCGAACAGGTTCCCGACCACCTTGTAGTCCTGCCAGTAGGCGTCGCGCTCGTCGCGGCTCAGCCGGCGGACGTACTTGCCGTAGACGAGCAGCGCCGAGTCGACCAGCGTGGCGAGGATCCACAGCAGCAGGACGGGATCGTCGGCGGCGTACGGGGTGCCGGGCGGGAAGCGGCCGGCCTGCTCGCGGGTGACGCCGCGGACCCTGCCGTGCATCGAGCGCACGCGCCGGGTGGCGAGATCGGCCTCCTTGCGCGAGCCGAACGCGACGAGGTTCATCACCGCGGCGGTGCGGTTGAGCCGCTCGTAGGGCTCGTCGAGCGCACCCGTGTGCGCGAAGAAGCCGGCGAAGGCGACGGGGTGGGTCGCCTGCATGAGCAGCGCCCGCGGGCCGGAGAGCGCGACCACCCACTCCCGGTGGACGCGGTTGAACATCGAGTCGGGTGAGAAGTATCGGTCGTTCGTCATGGGATGCCCGGACTACGGATGAAGGTAGGACAAGGCCCACCACTACTCTGGGGAACTCATGCCCGCACAGGCCTACGCCGGCAAGGAATGCGTCTGCCAGTTCCGCAAGGGGATCTGCGACCAGACCTGCGTCCAGGGGATGCTCGACACCCCGTTCTACATCGCGTGCCTGAAGCTGACGGGGCGCCGCTGCGTGGTGGTCGGCGGCGGCGACGTCGGCCTCGAGAAGGTCGAGGGCCTGCTCGCCTGCGACGGCCGCGTGGTCCTCATCGCCCCCGAGGCCCATCCCGAGCTCGAGCGGCTCGCCGCGGAGGGCTCGATCGAGTGGATCCGGCGCGAGTACGAGCCGGGCGACCTCGAGGCGACGTTCATCGCGATCGCCGCGACGGACGACACCGACGTCAACATCGCCGTCTTCGACGACGCCGAGCGCCGCGCGATGCTCGTCAACATCGTCGACGTCCCGCCGCTGTGCAACTTCATCCTCCCGGCGATCGTCCGCACCGGCCCGCTGGCCATCGCGATCTCCACCGCGGGCGCGTCCCCCGCGCTCGCCAAGCGGATGAAGGCGCAGATCGCCGCCGAGTACGGCGAGCCCTACGCGCGGCTGGCGGTCCTGCTCAACGAGGTCCGCGGGTGGGCGAAGATGACGCTGCCGACCTATCAGGACCGCAAGGTCTTCTTCGAGTCGATCGTCAACGGCGAGCCGGACCCGATCGAGCTCCTGCGCGCCGGGGACGAGCCGCGGGTGCTCGAGCTCATCCGCGCGGCGCAGTCGCGGCACACGCCGGCCGCCGCGTAGGCGGCTAGATTCCGGCCCGGGTGCGGACCGCCATCCTCCTCGTCTCCACCGACGTCTCGCGCCGGGCGCGGCCCGACCGCTCGGGGCCCGAACTCGCGTCGGCGGCCGAGGAGGCGGGCTGTGAGATCATCGGGATGGAGGTCGTCCCGCACGACCACGCGCTCGTCGAGGACCGGCTCACCCACTTCGTCGACGAGGGCGCGGAGCTCGTCCTCACCATCGGGGGGACGGGGTCGGCGCCCGAGCACCACACGCCCGAGGCGACCTGGGCGGTGATCGAGCGCGAGACGCCGGGCATTCCCGAGGCGATCCGCGCGAGCGACCGCGAGCTGCTGCTGCTGTTCCGCGGCATCGCCGGGCTGGCCGGCTCGACGCTGATCGTCAACCTGCCCGGCGCGCCCGACGCCGCGCGGCGCGCGTTCGGCGCGATCGTGCCGCTGCTCGCGCGTGGCTGACGAGCCGGCGGTCGTCCTCGACGGCCTCGAGCGCCGCTACGGGGACCGGACGGCGCTCGCCGGCGTCTCGCTCACCCTGGCGGCGGGCGAGACGCTCGCCGTCTTCGGCGCCAACGGCGCGGGCAAGACCACGCTGCTGCGGATCCTCGCCACGCTCCTGCGCCCGCACGCCGGCGGCGCTCGGGTGCTGGGCCGCGAGCTGCCGCGGGAGGGTTGGGCGGTGCGCGGCCGGATCGGGCTGCTCGCCCACGAGCCGCTGCTCTACCGCGAGCTGTCGGGCCGCGAGAACCTCGCCTTCCATGCGCGGCTGCACGGGGTCGAGGAGATGCGGGTGGCGGAGGTGCTCGGCGCGGTCGGACTGGCGGGGCGCGCCGAGGAGCCGGTGCGCACGCTGTCGCGCGGCATGACGCAGCGCCTGGCGATCTGCCGCGCGATCCTCCACTCCCCCGAGCTGCTGCTGCTCGACGAGCCGCACGCCAACCTCGACCCGGCGGCTGTCGAGCAGGTCGCGCCGCTGATCGGGCGCGCGAGCGGGCGCACGCGCGTGCTGATCTCCCATGACGTCGAGGGAGGGCTCGGCGACGCCGACCTGGTGCTCGGCCTCCGCGAGGGACGGCCGGCGCTGCTGGCCCCGGCGGCCGAGGTGTCGGCGCGCGAGCTGCGGGAGCTCTACCGGTGAGCCGCGCGGTCCGCGCCCTGCTGCGCAAGGACCTCGCGCTCGAGCTGCGCACCCGCGAGTCGGTGCCCGCGATGGCGCTCTTCTGCGTCTCGGCGTTCGTCGTCTTCCGCTTCGGCCTCGACCGCGAGACGCTCGCCGGCGACCTCGCCGCGGGTGTGCTGTGGGTCACGCTCCTGTTCGCCGCCGTGCTGGGGATCAACCGGCTGTTCGTCGCCGAGCGCGAGCAGGGCGGCTTCGACGCGTTCCTGCTCGCGCCGGTCGACCGGACGGCGATGCTCGTCTCCAAGGCGCTGCTGCTCTTCGGCTTCCTGACCGCGGTCGAGGTCGTGGCCGTACCCGTCTACAGCGTGCTCCTCCTCGGCCCATCGCCGTTCCAGGCCCTCCCCGGGCTCCCGCTCCTGCTGGCGCTCGCCAACGCCGGGATCGCGGTGGTGGGGACGCTGGTCGGCGCCCTGGCGGTCCAGACCCGCGCCCGCGACCTGATCGTCCCGCTGATGGCGCTCCCGCTCCTGCTGCCGATCGTCATCGCGGGCGCGCAGGCCAGCGCGCCGCTGTTCGCCGAGACCGGCGCCGAGGCGCTACCCGGGCGGTGGCTGGTGACCCTCGGCCTCTACGATGTGATCTTCTCGCTGATCGCGCTCGCGGTCTTCGATTTCCTCCTGGAGGACTGACCCATGTACGGCCGGGGCCTGCGCCCGCTCTCCATCCTCTCCGCCCTCTCGATCACCGGGGCCTTCGCCCTGGTGTTCTTCTACGCGCCGAACGACGCCGACCAGGGCTTCATCCAGAAGATCTTCTACGTCCACGTGCCGCTGGCGCTCGTCGCGCTCGGCGGGTTCGTGGCCGGCGGGGTCTACGGGATCAAGCACCTGCGCTCGGGCAGCCGCGAGCACGACATGAAGTCCTACGTGGCCATCCACGTCTCGATCATGCTCGGGCTCGCCACGCTGGCCACCGGCATGATCTGGGCGAAGGCGTCGTGGGGGCACTGGTGGCTGTGGGACGAGCCGACGCTGGTCGCCTTCCTCATCGTCTTCCTGCTCTACGCCTGCTACCAGCCGCTGCGCTTCGCGATCGAGGACCCGGAGCGCCAAGGCCGCTACGCCGCGGTCTTCGCGATCGTCGCGGGTGCGTTCGTTCCCATCTGCTTCATGTCGGTGCGCTTCGCGCAGGCGGCGCTCACGCACCCGCGCGTGCTCGACCAGACGGGCGGCGGGATGCCCGGCTCGATGTTCATGACCTTCCTCATCTGCATGGCCGCGATGACGCTGCTGTTCGTGACCCTGTGGAAGTACGAGCTGACCTCGAAGGGCGCCCGCATGCAGCTCGCGGCGCTGCGGCGCAAGCTCGCGGAGGCCTAGCGTGCCCGCCCTCCCGCTCGACGCCGCCGGCCCGTACGTCGCGGGCGCCTACCTCGTCTTCCTGGCGCTGATCCTGGTCTACGTGGGGATCATGTCCTCGCGGCTGGCGCGGATCGAGCGCGAGCTGGCCGAGCTCTCGGGCCAGGTGGGCGAGCGCGAGGGGCAGCCGGACGAGCGCGCCAAGGAGCCCGTGTGAGCGAGCTGCTCGCCCTCGGCGCCTCGCACCACACGGCGCCGATCGCCGTCCGCGAGCGGCTCGCGCTGCCCGAGCGGCGCGCGGAGGAGATGGTCGGCGAGCTCCTGGCCGAGCCGTCGGTGCAGGAGGCGGTCGCGCTCTTCACCTGCAACCGCACGGAGCTCTACCTCGTGGTGGGCGACCCGGTGGAGGCCGAGTCCGTCGTGCTCTCCATGCTCGCCCGCCAGGCGGGCATCCGCCCCACCGAGCTCGCCGGGGCGATGTACTCCTTCCGCAACTGCGACGCCGCGCGCCACCTCTACCGCGTCACGAGCGGGCTGGACTCGATGGTGGTCGGCGAGGCAGAGGTGCAGGGCCAGGTCAAGCGTGCCTACGAGCGGGCAATCGCTGCACGCGCAACCGGCCCGCTCACCAACAAGCTCTTCCGCGCCGCGCTGGCCACCGGCAAGCGCGTGCGCTCGCACACGAGGATCGGCGAGGGCCGCGCGAGCGTCGCGGCGGTGGCTGTCGAGCTCGCGCGCGACGTGCTCGGCGACCTGGCCGAGCGCCGGGTGCTGATCGTCGGCGCCGGGGAGACGGCCGAGGGGACGGCCCGCGCGCTGCACGCCGAGGGAGTGTCGACGCTCTTCGTCGCCAATCGCCGGCGGGAGCGCGCCCGCGCGCTGGCCGAGCGCTTCGGCGGCGGCACGCTCTCCTTCGATGAGCTGCCCTCCGAGCTCGCGAGGGTCGACATCGTGGTGGCCTCGACCGCCTCGCCGCACACGATCCTGGGGGCCGAGGAGCTCGCGGTCGTCGCCGCCGGGCGCGGCGGGCGGCCGCTCCTCCTCATCGACCTCGCCGTGCCGCGGGACATCGACGCCGCCTGCGCCGAGGTGCCCGGCGTCTCGCTCTACGACGTCGACGACCTCCAGGCGCAGGTGCGCCGCACCCGCTCCGTGCGTGCGGTCGAGGCCCGGCGGGCGGAGGGGATCGTCGAGGAGGAGATCCAGGCGTTCGCGGGCTGGCTCGGGTCGCTCGAGGTGATGCCGACGGTCAGCGCGCTGCGCGAGCACGGCGACGCGATCGTCGCCCAGGTGCTGGCCGAGAACGCCGGGCGCTGGGAGTCGGTCTCCGAGCGCGACCGCGAGCGGATCGAGGCGCTCGCCCAGGCCGTGGCCAAGCGGCTGCTGCACGAGCCGACGCTGCGGCTGAAGGCGACGGACCCCGAGCGCCGCCACACCCGCCTGCACGTGCTGCGCGAGCTCTTCGGCCTCGAGGACGGCGCGGCGGCGGAGGCCGGGGACGGCACCGCCGAGATCCGCGCCCTGCGGCCGCGTTGAGCGGCCCGCTGCGGATCGGCACCCGCGGCAGCGCCCTCGCCCTCGCGCAGGCCGGGTGGGTCGCCGAGCGGGTCGGCGGCGAGCTGGTGGAGATCACGACTGCGGGCGATCTCAACCGGGCGGCGGGCGACAAGTCGCGCTGGACGGGCGCGCTGGAGGGCGCGCTCGTGCTCGGGGAGATCGACCTGGCCGTGCACTCCGCCAAGGACGTCCCCGGCGAGCTGGGCGACGGGCTCGCGCTCGTCGCCGCCGCCGCGCGCGTGGACGCCGCCGACGTGCTCTGCGGCGCGGAGTCGCTCGACGCGCTCCCGGCCGGCGCCCGGATCGGCACGAGTGCGCTGCGGCGCCGGGCGCAGCTGCTCGCCGCGCGCGAGGACGTCGAGGTCGTCGAGCTGCGCGGGAACGTCGACACGCGGCTGCGCAAGCTGGCCGGGGGCGAGGTCGACGCCCTCGTGCTCGCCCGCGCGGGGCTCGAGCGCCTCGCGCGCCTGGACGAGGCGGGTGCCGAGCTGCGCGGCGAGGTCTTCGTGCCGGCCGCCGGCCAGGGTGTGCTCGTGCTCGAGGCTCGGGCGGACGACCGCGCGGCGGCCGCCGCCGCCCACGCGGTGCAGGACGAGGCGGCGTGGACCTGCCTGCTCGCCGAGCGTGCGCTCGTGCGCGCGCTGGGCGCCGACTGCCACTCGGCGGTGGGGGCGCACGCGACGCTCGAGGGGGCGGGGGTCCGGCTCGTCGCCTTCGCGGGCGCGCCGGACGGCTCGGCCTGGGTCCGCGACGAGCTGACGGGCGAGCTCGACGGGCCCGAGGCGCTGGGCGCTGCCGTGGGGGCCCGGATGCTGGCGGCGGGCGCCGGGGAGCTCCTGGCCGCATGACGGTCCACCTCGTCGGCGCCGGCCCGGGCGATCCCGGGCTGATGACCGCTCGGGCGCTCGAGCTGATCGCCACTGCCGACGTCATCCTCCACGACCGCCTGATTCCCGCCACCGCGCTCGACGGCGCCCGCGAGGACGCCGAGCTGATCTACGTCGGCAAGGTGGGCGGCGGCGAGTCGATGCCGCAGGAAGAGATCGACCGGCTGCTCGTCGAGCACGGGCGGACGGGCGCTCGGATCGTCCGGCTCAAGGGCGGCGACCCGTTCGTCTTCGGCCGGGGCGGCGAGGAGGCCGTCGTGCTCCGCGAGGCGGGCATCGACTTCGAGGTCGTCCCCGGGGTGACCAGCGGCGTCGCCGCGCCCGCCTACGCCGGCATCCCGGTGACCTTCCGCGGCGACGCGAGCGCCGTCGCGCTGATCACCGGGCATGAGGATCCGGAGAAGCCGGAGACCGCCATCGACTGGCCGGCATTGGCGGCGTTCCCCGGGACGCTCGTCTTCTACATGGGCGTCCGCCAGCTGCCGCGGATCGCCTCGCAGCTCGTGGCGGGCGGGCGGCCGCCCGGCGAGCCGGTGGCGATCGTCGAGCGCGGCACGCTGCCGGGCCAGCGCACCCTCGTGGCGACGCTCGCCGACGTAGCCGAGCGCGCGGCCGACAAGCGGATGCGCGCGCCGGCCATCACCGTGGTCGGGCCGGTGGCGCGGCTGGGGGAGGAGATCGGCTGGCTCGAGCGCCGTCCGTTGCACGGCCGCACCGTCGCGGTGACGCGCGCCCGCGCCCAGGCGAGCGACCTCGCGGCGCGGCTGCGCGAGCTGGGCGCGGAGGTGGTCGAGGCGCCCGCCATCCGCACGCACCCGCTCGAGACCGAGCTCCCGCTTCTCGGCGGCTACGACCTGCTCTGCGTCACCTCCCCCAACGGCGCCCACGAGCTCTTCGCCCGCATGTACGACGCGCGTGACCTGGCCGGCCTGCGCGTCGCGGCGATCGGGCCGGGCACGGCGCGCGCGCTGCGCGAGCACGGCATCGTGGCCGACGTCGTGCCGGAGCGCTCGGTGGCCGAGGGGCTCGTCGAGGCGCTCCGCGACGTGCCGGTCTCGCGCGCCCTGATCGCCCGTGCGGCGGAGGGGCGCGACGTCCTGCCCGGCGCGCTGCGCGAGCGCGGCGCCGAGGTCGACGAGGTCGCCCTCTACGAGACGGTCCCCGAGCCGCTCGACGACGCCACGCGTGAGGCCGCCGTCGCCGCCGACTACGTCACCTTCACCTCGGCGTCCTCCGTGCGCTTCTTCCTCACCGCCGCCGGCGACGCCCGGCCCTCCGGGCGGATCGTCTCCATCGGGCCCGCGACCTCGGCCGAGCTGCGCGCCCACGGGCTCCAGCCGGCGGTCGAAGCCGACCCCCACACCCCCGACGGCCTCGTCAGCGCCCTGCTCTCCGACGCCGAACGTCGATCGACCCACCCCTGAGGGTGGGTCCCTCGACGTTCGGCGCATCCCGGCTCCCTCCCTCACCGGCCGCTCTCGACGTGGAGTACCGTCCGGGCCGGCCATGCCCCTCACGGTCACCTGCCTCGGCGTGAGCGCGCCGCTCGGCCGTCCGCACGTCCACCTGCGCGCCACCGGCTCGACCAACGACCGCGCCCGCGAGCTCGCCGCCGCCGGCGCGCCCCAC
>JALYMV010000239.1 GCA_030773575.1 Actinomycetota bacterium | reverse complement strand
CGCCTCGGCGACGGCGGTCGCCTCCGGGCCGAACGCGTCGGGATCGGGATGGACGAGGACGAGGACGTGGTCGGGATCGGCGGGCGGGACCGCGACGAGGAGCGCCGAGCCCGCCGGGCCGGCGACGCTCCCGGGGGCGAGCTGGTCGAGCAGGTCCTGCGCCCGCGAGCCGTCGACGGCGAGGACGCGCAGGCCGCGGTCGAGCAGCTCGCGCAGCGCGGGTTCGTCCTCGAGCGCGAAGCGACCCTCGGCGTCGCCCGCCACGGCGACGGTGCGGCGCTCCTCCTTCTCCACCGCGAGCAGCAGCGCGTGCGGCGCGCCGAGCAGCCCGCGCGCCTCGGCGACGAGCGCCTCGCGCACGCGCGCGAGATCCGGCCCGCCCGCGCCCGCCGAGGCTAGCCGCGAGATCGCGAGGATCGCCTCAGCCGCCCCACCGAGACGCGGGCGCGGCGCCAGGTTGTCGGGGAAAGCGGGCAGGGTCTCTCGCTCCAGACGGATGGACGCAGGGTCTTATCGGCACGTCCCCGGGAATCTTTACCCCGCCGCCGAGCGTCTAGACTCCGCCTCTCCCGGGAGAGGTGGCCGAGTGGCTGAAGGCACTCGCCTGCTAAGCGAGTATGGGGTTCACGCTCCATCGCGGGTTCGAATCCCGCCCTCTCCGTCACACCGCGCGCGCCGGCGGCGCGCCGCTAGACTCGCTCCCGCGAGCGCCCGTAGCTCAGCTGGATAGAGCGTCGGTCTACGGAACCGAAGGTCAGAGGTTCGAATCCTCTCGGGCGCGCTCTGAACCCGCTCTGCACCGGGGTTTCTGCGTTTCGGGCGGTTCCGCGGAACCGTTTCGTGTCCCGAATCTGTCCCCCCTCGGGCGTAGGTTCGGGACATGAGCGCTGTTTCGGGCCATGTCTTCCGCGTCGATCGGGCCCGTGGCCCGGTCTGGTACGCGAAGTACCGCCTGCCGGACGGGCGGCAGGTGCAGAAGAAGATCGGGCCTGCGTGGACCGAGCGCGGGCGGCCGCCGGCAGGGTTCTTCACGAAGCGTGGGGCGGAGGACTGGCTGCGCGACGTGCTCGACCAGGCGCGGCGTGGCTCGTTGGCCGGGATGGTGCGGACGGGCGCTTCATTTGCGGACGCGTGCGCGGAGTTCCTCCGCTACGTCGAGCACGACCGAGACTGCAAGCCGTCGACGCTGCGGGACTACCGCTCGGTGATCGAGGCCCACCTCGTGCGGGCATTCGGCGACGAGCGGGTGGAGGACGTGACCGCGGCGATGATCGAGGACTGGCGGGCGTCGCTCGGCGGGACACTGTCGAATCGCACGAAGAACAAGCTGCTGGTCGTCCTTCACGGGATCTTCCGGCGGGCGCAGAGCGTGTACGGCTTGCCGCTGAACCCAGTCGCCGGCCTGGAGAAACACCGTCAGCGGTCGAGCGGCGACATCGAGGTCTTCTCGCCCGAGGAGGTCCTGGCGCTCGTCCGCGCGGCTGAGAGCGAGCAGGACGCCGCGATCTACCTCACCGCCGCCTTCACCGGCCTGCGCCGCGGCGAGCTGCTCGCGCTCCGGTGGCGCGACGTCGACTTCGCCGGGCAGACGATCCGCGTACGGGCGAGCTACGCGGGTGGCGAGCTCACGACGCCGAAGTCGGGAAAGGTGCGGTCGGTGCCGATGGCGTCGGACGTCGCGGTTGCGCTCGCGGCGCTCGGCCGGCGCGAACGCTGGACCTCCGACGACGATCTCGTCTTCCCCGGCGAGCTCGGCGGCTACCTCGACGGCTCCGCACTGCGACGCCGCTACGCCACGGCGCTCAAGCGCGCCGGCCTCCGCCCGCTCCGCTTCCACGACCTCCGCCACACCTTCGGCACGCGCATGATCGCCAAGGCCGACATCCGTCGGGTCCAGGAATGGATGGGCCACGCCGACGTCCAGACGACGATGAAGTACCTCCACTACGTACCGCGTGAGGACGACGCCGCGCTGGTGGCGGAGGCCTTTGCGGTCGAGCAGGTGCATGTCCGAGCTGCCTGAGTCGATCCAGCGGCTGGACACGTACCGAGGCGCTGCGCGGATCGGCCACGAGACGATCACGCGCGATTATCGGGTGCTCGTCGATCGAGGCATCGACGACGGGGCGACTCGCGACCAGTACGCCGAAGCTGCGCGGATCGTCACCGTCGAGTTCACCGCTCTGGTTGAGCGCGTCGAGCGTCTCGCGGGCGAGCTCATCGACCAGCACGTCCTCGATCCAGCCTCAGGCGCTGTGACATCGCGGGCGCTGAGCGACGAGCTCGACCGGATCCACCCCGCGCTTTCCGCGCTGATCGATCGCCAGCGCCGGATCGCGAGCGCTTTTCAGAGCAGGGCGCGCGGAAAGCGTTAGTTAAGTTAAGTCAGGCCGCGGCGGCGCGAGCCGCAGCTGCGTGCTCGTACTTCTCGGCCATGAACAGCGCAGCCTGCTGGTGCCCGCGGATAGCCGTCTGATCGGCCTCCGCTCGCAACTCAGCCGCTCGCTGTCGAAGCTGCTCCGGCGAGTCGGTCGTCGTTTCGAGCTGCTCCTCGAATGCATCGAGCGCCCACCGGTCTTCCTCTCGGAGCAGCGGCCACGGGAGCGACGGATCCATGCGACAAGTGTAGATGCGTGCACGGATCGCCCGGCAATCCCGCACGACATGTCGCGCAGCCTTCGCTAAGTGCCCGACGTAGCGCCACTGGTCCACGTGACGGCCGTCGAGGTCATCGGCGAACACGCGCTGCGCCTGACCTTCGAGGACGGCGTCGTGGGCGAGGTGGCTTCGGCGATCACGAGTGGCGCGTCCTCGAACCACTGAAGGACCCTGCGGTCTTCGCCCAGGTGTTCGTCGATCGCCACCCCGGGACGATCGCCTGGCCGACCGGTCTCGACATGGCTCCAGACCCGCTTTGCGACGAGGCGCGCACCCACCCCGTGGCGCCGTCCGCCTGATATGGAGATCGATTTGTCAAGCGGGTAGGGCGCGTTCTGGCGCGTTGGCGGCCGGGGCGGGCGGGATGGTTGGCGGCGTCCCCGGGGCGGGCGCGTGCTCAGGAGTGCAGGGTGGTCGACCGTGGTTGGTCAGCCTGATACCGGTTATGAAAGGGGGGCGGTCCCGGCCGGCGAAGTAGCGCAGACCGGAACAGGGGCCGTGGGGAGCACAGGTCAAGGGCAGGCCGTCGCGCATATGGGCTGTGAGCCCGATCTGATATC
>JALYMV010000238.1 GCA_030773575.1 Actinomycetota bacterium | reverse complement strand
CCCGTAGGTGGCGAGCGCGCCGCGCGTGCCCGGGCCGTCGGCGGCCTTGAGCGCGGCGGCGGCGACCAGCACGGCGCCCAGCGCGATGCAGGCGAGGACGGAGGCCATCGGTCGGGCGAAGCTACTGCACGGGGGCGGTCAGCCGCCGGACACGGCGCGCGCGGACCAGTACCCGTCGCCGCCGACCGGCTCGAACTCCGCGACGCGGGCGAGCTCGGAGCGGACGTCGTCCTCGCCGCGGGCGCAGACGGCGGCGATCTCCGCCGTCGCGAGCGGGAACGGCGCCCACTCGAGGACCTCCTCGACCGACTCGGGGTCCTCGCGGCGGTCGAGGCCGGGGGCCAGGTTGGCGAGCGCGACCTCGTAGGCCTCGAGCGGCTGGAAGCCGGGCAGGGCGAGCAGCTCCTCGTCGGCGTGGAGCTCGAGCGACGGGCAGGTGTAGCGGCGCCCGTCCTCGGCGTCGGCGAGCTTGTGGTCGAGCGCGAGCGCCGCGGGCGCCGGGCGGCGCGCGACGCCCTTGTCGGCCTCGAGCGCCTCCTCGACGGCGGGGTCCTCGATCCAGCCCTCGAGGACGCCGGAGTCGATGCCCGCGTCGCAGGCGGCGCGGTCGAGCAGCGCGGGGTCGTCGAGCAGCCCGCCGCCCATGCCGAGGACCCGCAGCCGGCGCAGGAGCGCGCCCTCGGCCTCCGGGGCGTGGACCCGGGCGGCGACCACCGCCCGGCACGCGTCGACCGTCGCCGGCATCCGCTCGCGGCGGCGCCAGTCGATCGGCATCCCGTGGGCCTCGTACATCGCCTTGAGGCCGGCGGCCTGCTTGTCGACGGTGAAGCCGCGCTCCTCGTACTCGTCCGGGCTCTCGGAGAGGACCACCATCCGCGTGTCCCAGTCGAGCTGGTCGCCGTAGAGCCACTCCAGCCGCCTCAGCCGCGGCTCGGCGGAGAAGGCGAAGGGGCAGCCGGGATCGGTGAAGTGGCGGATGCGGACCGGTGTCATGGTTTCTCCACGCTACCCAGGAGGCGGCGGAGGTCGTCGGCGATCGCGCGCGGCTCGTGGCAGAGCTGGCGCCAGGTGATGCGGATCACGCGCCAGCCGGCGGCCTGCAGCCTGCGGTCGCGGGCGCGATCGCGCTCGAAGGCGGCGCGCGTCGCGTGGGCGGCGCGGCCGTCGAGCTCGACGGCCAGCCCGTGCTCGCGCCAGAGGCAGTCGACCTCGAAGCCCTCCACGCAGACGTTCATGAGCGGCGCGGGCAACCCGGCCGCGGCGGCGAGCGGGAGGAAGCGATCCTCGAGCTCGGAGCGGGTGACGCGGGCGCCGGCGGCGGCGAGGTCGTCGAGGATGGCCCGGAGGCCGGCGCTGCCGCGCCGGCCCGGGTGGCGCGCGAGGAGGTCTGCGACGGAGAGCGGGTCGGCGAGCCGCAGCACCTCGGCCTCGTGCACCGCGCGCTCGAGCCGCGCCGGTGGCAGGACCGCCGCCAGGTCGAGCAGCGTGCGGGGGACGGTGGTGACCGGGATGCCGTCGCCGATGGTGCGCTCGTCGGGCGGGAGGGCCGAAGCGTGCACGCGGAGGCCGGCGCGCGACCGCCGGTCCGCGGGCACCGTGATCTCCGTCACGCCGCTCCACCGCACGATCCCCCACGACGCACCGGCCGAGCGGTGGCTGAGGACGGCTCCCTCGCCGCCCGCCAGCACGGCGGCCGTCCACCGTCCGCGCTCCGAGACGACCGGGTGCCCCACCGCATACACCCCGCGATGAAGGAGATGGAGCCGGCCGCGCTCGAGGCGGTGCCCGATCGCGCGGCGCCCCATGCCGAGTCGGGTCAGCTGCGCACGCGACACGACGCCGTGCTGCCCGGCTGCGAGCGCCGCGATCTTGCGGTCAACCTGTAGTTCGGCCCCACTATGGGGCCGAAATGCGGGTTCGTCGGCCACGCCGCCACGATGCCGCCCGCGCCCGCACGGAACAGCACCGCTTCGTGACAAAAGGCCTACGCCCGCGTCAGCTTCTTGTAGGAGATGCGGTGCGGCCGGTCGGCCTCGGCGCCGAGGCGCTCGCGGCGGTGCTCCTCGTAGGCCTCGAAGTTGCCCTCGAACCAGACGACCTGGGAGTCGCCCTCGAAGGCGAGGACGTGCGTGGCGACGCGGTCGAGGAACCAGCGGTCGTGGGAGATGATCACCGCGCAGCCGGGGAACGCGAGCAGCGCCTCCTCGAGCGCCCGCAGGGTGTCGACGTCGAGGTCGTTGGTCGGCTCGTCGAGCAGCAGCAGGTTGCCGCCCGTGCGCAGCAGCTTGGCCATGTGCAGCCGGTTGCGCTCGCCGCCGGAGAGCTTGGCGACCTTCTTCTGCTGGTCGGAGCCCTTGAAGTTGAAGTTGGCGACGTACTGGCGGGAGTTGACCTCGCGCTCGCCGACCTTGATGTGCTCGTAGCCCTCGGAGATCTCCTCCCAGACGGTCTTCGAGCCGTCGAGCGCGTCGCGCGACTGGTCGACGTAGGCGAGCTGGACCGTCTCGCCGAGGCGCAGGGAGCCCGCGTCGGGCTGCTCATGGCCGACGATCATCCGGAAGAGCGTCGTCTTGCCCGCGCCGTTGGGGCCGATGACGCCGACGATGCCGGCGGGCGGGAGGTCGAAGGAGAGCTCCTCGATCAGCAGGCGGTCGCCGAAGCCCTTGCGCAGGCCGGAGGCCTCGATCACCTTGTCGCCCAGGCGCGGGCCGGGCGGGATGTGGATCTGCACCTGGTCGACGCGCGCATTGCGCTCCTCGGCGAGGAGCGCCTCGTAGTTGTTGAGGCGCGCCTTGGACTTCTTTCGCCGCCCCTTGGGGTTCTGGCGGACCCACTCGAGCTCCTGGGCGATCGTCCGCTGGCGGGCGGACTCCTTCTTCTCCTCCTGCGCGAGGCGCGCCTGCTTCTGCTCGAGCCACGAGGAGTAGTTGCCCTGGAAGGGGAGTCCGTGGCCGCGGTCGAGCTCGAGGATCCAGCCCGCGACGTTGTCGAGGAAGTACCGATCGTGGGTGACCGCCACGACGGTGCCCTTGTACTCCTCGAGGTGGCGCTCGAGCCAGGCGACCGACTCCGCGTCGAGGTGGTTCGTGGGCTCGTCGAGCAGCAGCAGGTCGGGTGCGCGCAGGAGCAGCCGGCAGAGCGCGACGCGGCGGCGCTCGCCCCCGGAGAGGGTCGAGACGTCGGCGTCGCCCGGCGGCAGGCGCAGCGCGTCCATCGCCGTGTCGAGCATCGTGTCGAGGTTCCAGGCGTCGGCCGCGTCGATGCGCTCCTGGAGGCGGCCGAACTCCTCCGCGGTCTCGTCGGAGTAGTTCATCGCGAGCTCGTTGAAGCGGTCGAGCAGCGCGCGGGTCTCCGCCACGGCCTCCTCGACGTTGCCGCGGACGTCCTTGGTCTCGTCGAGGCCGGGCTCCTGCTCGAGCAGGCCGACCGTCGCGCCCGGCGCGAGCTGCGCGTCGCCGCGGTACTCCGTGTCGCGGCCGGCCATGATCCGCAGGAGGGTCGACTTGCCCGAGCCGTTGAGGCCGAGCACGCCGATCTTGGCCCCGGGCATGAACGACAGGGAGATGTCCTTGAGGACCTCCTTGTCGGGCGGGTGGACCCGGGAGAGCTTGTACATCGTGAAGATGTATTGCGAGGACACGGCGTCGCAGGATAGGCGGCTCGACCGGGTGGCGAACGCGGCCGGCCACATTCCCGCCCGGATGGCGGGGAAGTTCTGCCGCCCCGCTGCCGATAGTTAGGGCATGAAGCCCTTGATCGGCGTCACGACGTCGGAGATGCGCCGTGGCGAGCTGGCCACCCTGCGCCGCCACGGCGAGCCGCCGCATCCCGAGATGGCGCTCGGCCTCACCTACCTGCGCGCGATCGAGCGCGCCGGCGGGATGCCGGTGGTGCTTCCGCCGCTCGCGCCGCCGGAGGTGCCGTCGCTGCTCGACCGCCTCGACGGCCTCTGCCTCTCGGGCGGCCCGGACCTCGACCCGGCCGCCTACGGCGCCCGCGAGCGCCACGCCGAGCTCGGCGAGACCGAGCCCGCGCTCGACCACTTCGAGCTCGCGATCGCCCGCGAGGCCGACCGTCGCGGCGTGCCCGTCCTCGGCGTCTGCCGCGGCTCGCAGACCCTCAACGTCGCGCGCGGCGGCACGCTGCACCAGCACGTCGAGGGCCACCGGCAGGCTGAGCTGGCGTCCGTCCCGACCCACGCGGTGGAGGTCGCGCTGCACTCCGCGACGGGGCGCATCATGGGCGCCGGCCGGCTCGAGGTGAACTCCTTCCACCACCAGGCCGTCGACGAGCTGGGCGACGGCCTGTGCATCGCCGCCCGGGCCCACGACGGCACGGTCGAGGCGATCGAGTGCCGCGACCATCCGTTCTTCGTCGGGGTGCAGTGGCACGCCGAGACGCTGGTCGACCACGCCGCCCACCGGTCGCTCTTCCGGGCGCTCGTGCGCGCGGCAGCGGGGTCGAGCGGTGCGCGCGGCGTTGCACTTCGCCGCGCTGCCTAGCGCTGGACCCTGCGAGCGTGCGAGACTCCGCCCGCCATGAGCGACGGTAGCGACCTCCCCTTCGACGTCCGGGTCAGCGAAGCCGACGGCTCGACGGTGGTGACGTTCACCGGCGACCTCGACGTCGTCGCGGTTCCGCGGGCCAGCCGGGCGATCGAGGACGCCCAGTCGGCGGGGGGCACGGTGGTGCTCGACCTGCGGCACCTGCGGTTCATGGACTCGAGCGGGTTGCGGGTGGTGCTGGCGGCGCAGCGCCGGGCGTCGGAGCTCGGGGCGCGGCTGCTCGTCGCGCCGGGCGAGGCCGGCGTGCGCCGCCTGTTCGACCTGTCGGGCGTTGGGGCGCTCATCGAGCTGGTCGACGCCCCGCCCGAAGCCGCATGAGCGAGAGCCTGCGGGAGACATGGCCCGCTGAGCCGGTGACCGTCCCGCGGGCAAGGACCGCGGTGGTCGAGCTGGCCCGCAGGGCGAAGGCGACCGCCGACGCGCTCGACGACATCCGGCTCGCCGTCTCGGAGGCGGTCACCAACGTGGTGGTGCACGCCTACATCGGCGAGCCGCCCGGCCCTCTGCACGTCGACGCCCGCGTCGACGGGCGCCGCCTGCACGTCGAGGTCCGCGACGAGGGCGCCGGGCTGCGCCCGCGGCCCGACAGCCCCGGCCTCGGCGTCGGGCTGCCGCTCATCGCCGCCGTCACGGAGTCCCTCCACCTCTCGAACGCCGATGGGGAGCCCAGCCGCGTGATGATGACCTTCGACCTCGACTGCCACCGCCCGGCGGTGGCCTGAGGTGCGGACGCCGGCGGGGATGCGGGGGAGCTTGACTGGCCGGCTCGTGGCCGCCGCGGTGGTCGGTGCCGTCGGCGTCGCGCTCGTCGTGGCCGTCCTGCTGCGCTCGACGGTCGAGCTCTCCGACGCCCAGCAGGCGGCGAGCCGGTCGGAGGCGGCGCTGACCGAGATCGCCCGGACGGAGCGGCTCGTGGTCGACCTCGAGACCGGCCTGCGCGGCTGGATCATCACCGGCGAGAACCGGTTCCTGGCGCCGTACCGCAACGCGGCGCGGGCGGTCCCGCTCGCGCTCATCCGGCTGGAGCGCGCCGCCTCCGGGGTGCCCGCCCAGCGTCGCCGCGTCGAGGGGATCGAGGCCTCGATCATCGCCTACCAGCGCGACCACGCCCGGCCGCTGCTCGCCCAGGGCCGCCCGCCGACCCTCAGCCGCCGCGCCCGGGAGATCGCCGCCGAGGGCAAGCGCCGGCTCGACCTGCTGCGCGCGGCGCTCGGGGCGGTCTCGGCCTTCGAG
>JALYMV010000237.1 GCA_030773575.1 Actinomycetota bacterium | reverse complement strand
GGCCGACGCCTACCCGCGCCGGCGCAGTCGCGTGACGCCCGAGCGCCCCCCGGACCGCCAGCGCCCGCCAGCCCGGCGGCGCTAGTACGCGTGGCCGTAAGTTCGGCCCGCTGTCTGGCCCGTGGCTGGGCGTGGCTGACCGGCGTCCGTCAGGCGCGTCCAGACGCCGCCAGAGACGTGCAGAGCTTCCGGACGCGTGCACCAGCGAGCGGCGGCGGGGCTCCGCCATGACCGCGGTGACCGACGACCTGGGCGGGCTGCTCGAGCTGGTCCACCCGGCCGACGAGCCCGACGAGCACGACGTCCAGCTCGTCGAGGCGACCCGGATCGGTGAACGCCGCCTGCGGCTCGTCCTCGACGCCCGCCGGACCTACGACATCCGCGCGCCGGGCAGCCGCTGGGAGATCGACTGCGACGGCGTGGCCGAGTCGCGGCTCGAGCTGGGCGCGTGGACGGAGCTCTCGGTCGACCTCGACCATGCGCTGGCCTGGGACTGCCAGTACCGCCGGGAGGCGCTCTACCTGGCCGGCGCGGTGGAGCGGCCCGCGGCCCTCGCCGCCGATCTGCTCGAGCACGACGAGCGGCTGCTCGCGCCGGGGCTCACGCGTCGCTGGCTCAACGCGGTGGTGCCGCTGCGGTCCCTGATCGCCGGCGGCCACGGCCTTGTGGCCTGCGGGCCGCTGCCGGCGATCGACCTCTACCAGCGGCTCATGTCGTCGCACGGCGCCCGCTGCGCCCGCCTGCGCGAGCCCGACCCCGGCCTGCCGCGCGAGATCAGCGAGGCGGTGGCTGCCGGCGACGGGCTCCGGACGCTCCTGATCGGCGACTCCTACGTCGTCGCCGCCCGGCTCGAGGCGAGGCGGACCTAGCGCCCCCGGCGCGCCGGAGGCGGCGGCGCGGGCGCGCCGAGGCCGAGCTGGTCGGTCTGGGCGAAGGACCGCTGGACGTCGAACCAGGCGGGCTTGCGCTCGAAGTTGCCGTAGAAGGTCAGCCCCTTCTGGTGGACGGGCGGGTTGGGGCGGGGGTTGCCGCCCTCCCAGCCCGGCCGGACCCGGAACTCGTTGAGCGCCCAGTAGAGCGCGCCGCTGAGGTACGGCTTGCTGCGCAGCGTGGACAGGTTGAAGCTCACGTACTCGCGCTGGAAGGCGTAGGTGCCCTTCTCCTCGACCGGGCCCTCCCGGTTGGCCTCCGCGCCGAACTCCGTGACGATCAGCGCCTTGTCCGGATAGCACCCGCGGACATGGTCGAGGAACGGCGACAGGCCGCGGCGATCGAACAGCGAGCCGTTGGGGCCGGGGTACCAGCCGAAGTACTCGTTGATGCCGATGACGTCGAGCGGCGCGTACTCCGGCTGGCAGCCCGAGGACGGGTAGCCGGCCACCGCGAGGCCGACCGGCCGCGACGGGTCGAGCGCCTTGGCCTGGGCGGAGGCCCGGCGGATGTAGTCGGCCTGCACCGGCCCCGGCTTCGACGACAGCTCGTTCGCGATCGACCACAGCAGCACCGATGGGTGGTTGGCGAAGGTCTCGATGTTCTTGGCGAGCTCCTTGGCCGCGAGCTTGCGGACCGTCGGCTGGGCGAGGTACTGGGTCTTGATGGCGTAGACGGGGATCTCCGACCAGATCAGCAGCCCCTTGCGGTCGGCGAGCTCGTGCGTGTAGGGGTGCATCGGGTAGTGGGTGCGGATCACCGTCGCGCCGATTGCCTTCGACTCGTCGACGAGCTTCTCGCGCAGGGCGTTGTCGACGGCGAAGCCCTGCTCCTTGGAGTCCTCGTGAAGGCCGAGCCCGCGGAGGTTGACCTTGTTGCCGTTGAGCATCAGGTGGCCGTCGCCTGAGACCTCGATCGAGCGGATGCCCGTCTTGAGCCGGTAGCCCGCGAGCCGGCGCCCGCCGGCGTCGGCGGACAGGGTGACCGTGTAGAGGTTCGGCGTGGCCGGGCTCCACACCTTCGGGCGCGCGACGCGGACGGTGTCGACGCGCCGGGTCACCCCCCGGGGCGGCAGCGAGACCGTTCCGAGGCTGATCCGCTGGCTCCCGAGCCGGCCGGTGACCCGGGCGCGCACGGCGCGGTCCGAGACGTTGCGCAGGGAGACCTCGACCTTGACCGTCGCCGCGCAGGTCGCGCAGGGCAGGTCCGGGGTGACACGGACGGTGCGCCAGTCGATCCGGTTGATGCGCCGGACGTAGACCTCGCGCAGCAGGCCGCCGTAGTTCCACCAGCCGCCGGTCGGGGCGCCCTGGGTGGTCAGGCCGGAGGGCGGGAAGTCGGTGGGCCGGCGGCGGGAGTCGACCCGGATGACCAGGCGGTTGGTGCCGCGGCGCTTGACCTTCGACATGAGGAACTCGAACGGGATGTAGGCGCCCTTGTTCTCCCCGACCGGCTGCCCGTTGAGCCAGACGCGCGAGCGGTAGTTGACCGACTCGAAGCGGATCGCCCAGTCGAGCGCGGCGGCCGCGCTGGGGAGCGTGAAGTCCTTGCGGTACCAGCCGATCGAGCCGTTCATCGACTCCGGCGAGTCGTCGCCGACGTTCCACGCGTGCGGCACCCGGACGGTCGACCAGCCGCCGCGGCCCGACTGGCGCTGGAAGCGTTGCCTGAGGCCGACGTCCTCCTTGTCGAGCCGGAAGAGCCAGTTGCCGCCGAGGAGCATCCGGCCGGTCGGGCCGTCGGCGTACAGGGTGCGGTTCGTGGGCTTGTCGGCGGCGTTCGCGGCGGGCGCGAGCAGCAGGACGATGGAGGCGACGAGCGCGAGGCGCAGGAGTCGGGGCATCACGCGGCATCCCAACACAGCGGGGGGCGGAAGGTCGCGGTGGCGGTCATCGCGTGCAGGCAGCGGTGCGCCCGATGGGGTCCGAGAGCGACAGCAGGGTGACGCCGCCGCCGGTCAGCGGGCCCTCCCGGCGGACGCGGACGCACTGGACGACCGGCAGGTCCTCCCCCACCCGCCACGCAGCGCGGGCGATCCCGGACTGACGGGTGAGCGACAGCCCGACGGAGGGCCGGTAGCTGAGGATCTCGAGCTCGCCGGGGCGGCGCAGGCGGGCGGTTCGCCTCCGGGTGGTGGCCACGCACGCGGGCTCGCGGCGGCAGTCGGGCAGGTCCGCGAGGACGGCGCCGGCGTCGCCGCGCGCCTGGGCGGCCAGGACGTCGG
>JALYMV010000236.1 GCA_030773575.1 Actinomycetota bacterium | reverse complement strand
GCCGCGCACCGGCAAGGTGCTCGCCCAGGACGCCGCCGTGCGCGCCGCGCGCGGCGAGCTGCTCGCCTTCTCCGACGCCAACGCCCGGTGGGCGCCCGATGCGCTGCGCCACCTCGCCGCCGCGTTCGCCGACCCCCGCGTCGGATTCGCGGCAGGGCGAGTGGCGTTCGTCACCGAGTCCGGCACGAACCAGGAGGGCCTCTACTGGCGCTACGAGATGTGGATCCGGGCCCGCGAGTCGGCGCTGGCCTCGATCACCGCCGGCAACGGCGCCATCTACGCGGTCCGCCGCACGGCCTACGCGCTCGGCGACCCGCGGGTCTCCCACGACCTCGCCATGCCGGCCCGCCTCGTGCGCGAGGGATGGCGGGCGGTCGACGTCGCCGAGGCGCAGGCGACGGAGAAGATGGTCCCCACCATCGAGGGGGAGTGGGCGCGCAAGCGGCGGATGATGGCCCACGCCTGGCCGATGATCGCGCGGGGTGGCCTGCTCGACCCGCGCGGCTACCCGCCCGCCTACGCGGCGATGGTTCTATCCCACCGCGCGCTGCGCTACGCGTCGCCGCTCCTGCACGCGATCGCGCTCATCTCGAGCGTCCGCGCCAGCCGCGCCGCCCTCGCGGCCCAGCTCGCGCTGCTGGCCGCCGCGGCCGCCGGGGGCCGCGTCAAGGCCCGCCCGTTGCTGCTCGCCCGCTACTACGTGCTGACCACCGCCTCGATCGCCGCCGGGCTGCACGACTGGCTGCGCCACGGGACGCCCGCCGGTTGGGAAGCCGCCGAGGGCACCCGGTGAGCTATCCGGGCAAGCGCGCCCTCGACGTCACCGTCGCCGGCCTCGCCCTCGCGGCCTCCTCGCCCGTCCTGGCGCTCGCCGCGCTGCTCGTCCGCTTCGAGTCCCGCGGCCACCCGATCTACCGCCAGCGCCGGGTCGGCATGGGCGGGCGGCCGTTCGAGCTCTACAAGCTGCGCACGATGGTGTCGGGAGCGGAGGCGATCGGCGCCGGGCTCGCGGTCGACGCGGGCGACGCCCGCATCACCCGCGTCGGCGCACTGCTGCGGCGCACGTCGATCGACGAGCTGCCCAACCTGATCAACGTGCTGCGGGGAGAGATGTCGCTCGTCGGCCCCCGCCCGACCGTGCAGGTTCAGGTCGACCAGTACACCGAGCGCCAGCGCGGCCGCCTCGAGGTGCGCCCGGGGATCACCGGCTGGGCGCAGGTCCACGGCCGCGCCAGCCTGCCGTGGCGCGAGCGCATCGAGCTCGACCTCTGGTACGTCGAGCACGCGTCGCTGCGGCTCGACCTCCAGGTCCTGCTCCGCACCGCCCGCATGGTCCTCGGCGGAGAGGGGCTCTACCGGGGCGAGACGGGCGGCTGGAGGTGACGTCGCCCGGAGGCGGAGCGTGCGACGCCGGCCGGGCGAAACCCTACGGCACCTGCTCCGGCCCCTTGTCGATGTACTCGTCGCGGAACGTGCGGATCGCGTCGAACACCTGCGGGTTCATCTCCTTGCAGCCCAGGAGGTGGGTCCAGGCGGTCGCGGCGACGGCGTAGGGCATCTTCGTGGTGTTCTGGAACAGGAGCGTGTGGTAGCCCTCGTTCTCGCCGACGAGGGTCTCGAGCTGCGCGACCGTCTCCTGCGGCGTACCCGGGGCGTACTGGACGTTGATGCGCCCGTGCTCGAGCGTGTGGACGAGCTCGCCGAGGCGGGGTGTGTCGCCCGTGTTGTAGACGCCGTCCTCGTACCAGTCGGGGTTGTGGTCGCCCGTGGTCGGCGGGTTCGTCCCGTAGTCGGCGGCCGTGAACTCCCTGTCGGCGTGGTTCTGGCCCTCGAACTTGGGATTCTCGACCACGCAGCCGGCGGCCTTGGCGGCCTCGTCGAGATCCGTCGTCTGTTGCTCGGGGATCTTCGCGGCGGCGTTGGCCGACGTCGGGGCCTGCCGCGGCCCGTCGCCGCCGCCGCCGTCGCCGCCCAGCGCCGTGATGAGCGCGAAGGCGACCGCCGCGATGGCCGCCAGCCCGAGCAGGCCGCCGCCCACGAGCTGGATCCGCTTGCGGCGCGCGGCGGCGCGCGCCTCGGCCTGCTCGCGCTCGAGCCGCTCCCGCCGGCGGCGCTCCTTTTCCTCCTGACGACTGGCCACGCGACCTCCAGCTTACTTGATGGGAGTACCCGTGCGGGGTATCGTGGTCGTCGTGCACACCGACTCGAAGGCCATCCACAACCGCCTGCGGCGGATCGAGGGCCAGGTCAGGGGCCTCCAGCGGATGGTCGACGAGGACGCCTACTGCGTCGACGTCCTCACCCAGGTCGCCGCCGTCCAGACGGCGCTCGAGCAGGTCGCCATCCGCGTGCTCGACGGGCACGTCCGCGGCTGCGTGGCCCACGCGGTCAGCGGCGACGACGACGCCGAGGCGGGCGCCAAGCTCGACGAGCTGATGGCCGCCGTGCAGCGCTTCGCGCGCGCCCGCTAGGCGCGCCGGCGGCGCCGGGGCTGCCGGGCCGCGGCGGGCTGCGGCTTCCAGCACTCGTCCAGGAAGCCGGCGATCTCCTCCGTGAGCCGCGCGGGCGAGATGCGCAGCTCGACGATCGAGTGCGCCTGCACGAGCCGGGCGTTGGGCATCTCGTCGG
>JALYMV010000235.1 GCA_030773575.1 Actinomycetota bacterium | reverse complement strand
AGGAAAAGCCGGACCAGCACGACCGGGTCGACCCCCGGCCGGCCTTGATCAGAGTAAAACGGCGCCGCCGTCGCCCGCACCGCATCCCACTCGACCCACCCCTCCACGCGCCGCAACAGGTCCCCGCCCGGCACCAGCTCGTCCAAGCAGACCATCTGCACCTGACACGTCTCGTCGCCCGTCCTCACCGCCATCGCCATGCCACCATCGTCGCGGCCCACGCGGACGACTTTTTCGACAGCCTCCTAGCGCGGTCCGGGCGGTCGTTTCGCGCGGCGGTCGCCCCGACCTGACACCGGAGGGGCTCCTGGGGCGGGTGCGGACGCCGACGCTGCTCACCGTGGGCGGCGCTGACGCGTCGGTCACCGCGATGAAGCGCGACGCCCAGCGGCGCATGACCGTCGACACCCAGCTGGAGATCGTGCCCGGCGCCTCGCATCGGTTCGAGGAGGCCGGGACGCTGGAACGCGTCGCCGAGCTGACGCGCGCGTGGTTCGCCCGTCACCTCACCGCGGCGGGATGAGCCGCGTCTTCGCCGACCGCCGCGACGCGGGGCGCGAGCTCGGCCGGCGCCTGGCCGAGGAGCTCGAGCACGACGACGCGCTCGTCCTCGGGCTGCCGCGCGGCGGTGTGCCCGTCGCCTTCGAGGTCGCCGCCGCACTCGACGCGCCGCTCGTCGTCTTCCTCGTGCGCAAGCTCGGCGTCCCCGGACACGAGGAGCTGGCGATGGGGGCCATCGCCTCGGGCGGCGTGCGGGTTCGGAACGAGCCCGTCCTCGCGGCCACGGGCGTCGACGAGCGCACGCTCGACGACGTCGCGCGCCGCGAGCTCGCCGAGTTCGAGCGCCGCGAGCGGCTCTATCGCGACGGCCGGCCGGCGCCCGATGTGGCCGGCCGCAGGCTGGTGCTCGTCGACGACGGCCTGGCGACCGGCTCCACGATGCACGCCGCGGTCACCGCGCTGCGCCGACTGCACGCCGGCCGCATCGTCGTCGCGGTTCCGGTGGGCGCTCCCGAGACCTGCGCCGAGTTCGACCGGCACTCGGACGGGGTCGTATGCGTCGAGACGCCCGAGCGCTTCGGCGGCGTGGGACTGTGGTACGACGACTTCTCGCCGACCGAGGACGACGAGGTCTGGCGCTGCTGAGGAAGGCAAGGGCGGCCGCGCGAGAGCCGCGCCCTTGGTCCTGAGCCCTGCTGCAGTGCGCTGGCGGAGGGCATGCGCGGAACGCTCGAGCGCAGGGAGCAGAGGCGTCGGCGACGCGGGAGGGTCCGACGACTCCGGGCAGCGACTCAGTCGCCTTCCGCGGACTCCCGCCGCTTGTCGCGCTCGCGCGACTTCGCCGTCTCGCGTTGGTTGGCCTTGTTGATCGCCTGCCCGAGCTCGTCCTTGTTCATCTTGGAGACGCCGCTCACCCCCAGGTCCTTCGCGCGCTCGTAGAGCTCCTGCTTGGTGGAGCCCTCCACGTCGACGCCCCCGGCGGTCGGGCGCGAGTCGCGCGACTCGGGCGTGCCCTGCTTGGCCTGCTTGTCCGACGGCCCCTTATGATCCTTGGGCTCCCAGTGGTCGCCCACCTTCTCGTGCGTGTGCTTGAGCGACGCGAACGCCGTGCGCCGAGCGCGTTCGCCCGGGCCGTACGTCTCCTCCGCGCTGTTCAGCGTCTTGGCGAAGGTGCGCTTCGCCTTGTCGTCCGAGCGCTGCAGCGTGCTCGGCAGGTCGTCCTCTTCGTCGGCTGGCATGCCACCGGGGATACCCGCGACGACCTCCACAGCGACGTCGCTAGGTCGCCGGAGCGCAGGCCGACGCCCTCCAGCGGCGAGCTGCGGCGGTTCCCCGTCGCCGAACGCCCGCCGACTCGACTCGCGCTCGAGTACGCCGAGGCGTTCCTCCGCGAGCAGCCGGCATTGCTGTGGAAGAGGGAGACGTGAAGGAGACGACGAACCCTGCCGGGGCAACTCGACCAGGCTCGCAGTACCGACGCGGATGGAGCCCTCTCGTGCTCCCGTGTCGCGCCGGTGTCCGCGACGGGTTCGATACCAAGCCGGGACATCGACGGCCGGTGCGGGTAGCGCATGGACATGCTCGATCGGCTGCGCACGCTGGCCCGCCCACTCGAGGACCTGCCGGAGCTCGTGGGCGACGCCCGCCTGGTCTTGCTCGGCGAGGCGACCCACGGGACCCACGAGTTCTACGCCGTGCGGGCCCGGCTCACCCGGCACCTCGTGGTCGAGCGCGGCTTCCGCGGCGTCGCGCTCGAGGCCGACTGGCCGGCGACCGCGCGGGTCAACGACTACGTCCAGGGGGTCTCGGACGAGGCGGACGCCAGGGCGGCGCTCGACGACTTCGCCGCGCGCTTCCCCGTGTGGATGTGGCGCAACGAGGTGTTCCTCGAGCTCGTCCGGGACCTGCGCGGGACCGGGACGGGGGTCTACGGGCTGGACCTCTACGGCCTGCGGGCCTCCATGGCCCAGGTCGTCGAGTACCTCGACAGCGTGGACCCGGAGGCCGCGGCGCGGGCTCGAAGCCGCTACGCCTGCTTCGACGCCTTGGACG